>JAGATO010000173.1 GCA_017621195.1 Bacillota bacterium
ATGTGGCTGGAACAACGATGGCTGGATTTCGTGTCGGCGGAGCGAATCTGGACCGAACTGAAAAGACTCTGGCGTCCGACGGGGCGGCGGAGAGCCTGCGGCGGTACAGTGCCCTGTGGAGACGGGCGTTGCCGGAGCTTCCGGAGGGAACGGAAGAAACGCTGAAGCGCATGGAGCGCCTGGATATAGAAGGATATGAGGGTGAAGAACGGGATGAGGAGCTGGCTTTGTTGCGTCTCGCCCTGCTGCTGAACGGCGACGGAGAGCGGAGCCGGCTGCTGGCGAAACAGGCGAAACTGAGCCGTCGGGAGGCTGCGGTGCTGACGGAGGCGGCACGGCTGTGGGACCGACCGCTCTGCAAGGAGGAAGGACAGCTGAAGCGCTGGATCTATCGGGACGGTTACGATGCGGTTCTGCGGTCTTTGGCGCTGCGGCAGGCGCGAAGCGGCACTGCGGAAGGAGAGGAAGCTGCGGGCGATCCGTCGCTGAAGGAATGCCAGGAGAAGCGGCGGCTGGTGGAACGCTGGCGGCAAGACGGTGTCTGCGTGACGCTGGATCGGCTTGCCGTGAACGGTTCCGATCTGCGAAATCGCGGCGTTGCGCCGGGAAAACAGCTGGGCGGCCTGTTGGAGCGGGCGCTGTTCGCCGTCATGGACGGCCGGGTGGAAAACGAAAGGGAAGCGCTGCTGCGGTTTTTGGGACTGTGACGATCTTGGCCGAGTGTTTCGGAAAATCGGCTCATATTTGGCACGATGCGGGGAATACTCCTCTTGTAATCGAATTGCAATTCGAGGAAAGGGAGTGAAAACATGAGCGCGAAAGAGATGAAACACGTGGAATTTTACGAGTGCGAGGTCTGCGGAAACGTGATGGTGAAGCTGGTGGATGGCGGTGTGACGCCGGACTGCTGCGGTGCGGCCATGAAGCGGGTGAAGCCAAAAAGCGGAGATGCGGGAAGGGAAAAGCATACGCCCATCGTCCTGGTCAACGGAGAGCGAGTGACCGTCACCGTTGGCGAAGTGGCCCATCCCATGGAGGAGGATCACTTCATCGGCTTTGCGGTGCTGGAAAACGGCCGCGGCTTCGATGTGAAGGAGCTTCAAACCAACGGCTATCCGGTGGCTCAGTTCCTGTTGAACGAGGACGAAGAGGCGGGCCGCGTCTACGCCTGGTGCAACAAGCACGGCCTGTGGGAAGCGGCGAAGCGGGAGCTGTAGCTGCGGTAGGACACCTTCGACCGGTGGAAATCACCGGTCAGCAGGGCGTCCTTTTTGATTGCGCCTTTGGCTCTGTATCGCCTTTGGTCTTCATTTCATGACAAGCGTCGAACAATTCAGAAAAAATACGGAAAGGACTGTCGGTCGGCGACATTTGTGGTATAATAAAAGTAACTTAACGGTATAGGGAGGAAGAATCTATGAAAATCAAATTTTGCGGAGCAGCCACATCGGTCACCGGATCCTGTCACCTGATCTCGACGGAAAAGCACAAGATCCTTCTGGACTGCGGACAATTTCAGGGGAATAAGACCATGGAAGCCATGAACGCGGCGGACTTCGGGTTCAATCCGGCGGAGATCGACTGCGTCATTTTAAGCCATGCTCACATCGACCACTGCGGTCGCCTGCCGCTGCTGGTGAAGCGGGGGTTCAAAGGAAAGATCTACTGCACCGACGCTACGGCGGATCTGGTGGATGTGATGCTGAAGGACAGCGGCTACATCCACGAGAAGGACGCGGAATGGCAGAGTAAGAAAAACGCCCGGACGGGAAAGCCTCCGGTGGAGCCTCTGTATACATATAACGACGCTCTGGACGCGCTGCAGTACGTCACTCCGGTGCTGTACGATCAGCTGATCGAGATCAACGACGAAATGAAGGTCGTGTTCAACGATGCCGGTCACATCCTGGGCTCCGCCGTCGTGGAGCTGTGGGTGAAGGAAACGATGGAGGATGGGGAAGACCGGACATCCAAGATCGTCTTTTCCGGAGACCTGGGCGTCATGGATCGGCCCATTCTGCGCAATCCTACGCTGATCAAAAAGGCGGATTACGTCATCATGGAAACCACCTATGGAAACCGTCTCCACGAAAAGAACGCCACCAGCATCAAGCAGCTTTTGGACATCATCGTCAAGACGGCCAAGCGGGGCGGAACCGTCATCATTCCTTCCTTTGCTGTGGGCCGAACACAGGAGCTGATCTTCGAGCTGAACCGGGTTTTCGAAGGAAAGAACGAATACAGCGACGTGTTGAAGAACGTCATGGTCTACGTGGACAGCCCTATGGCAACCACGGCCACCCAGGTGTTCCAAAAGAACGCCCAGGTCTTCGATGAAGAGACGAAGGAATATCTGATGAAGGGCGATAATCCGCTGGACTTCAAAAATCTGAAGTTCACGCGGACCAGCCAGGAATCCCAGATGCTGAACGTGGATGCTTCGCCCAAGATCATCATCTCCGCCAGCGGCATGTGCGAAGCGGGACGGATTCGTCACCATTTGAAGCACGGCCTCTGGAACGCGAAGAACAGCGTTGTCTTCGTGGGATATCAGGCGGAGGGAACGCTGGGCCGTTCTCTGGTGGAAGGCGCGAAGGAGGTGGCCATCTTCGGCGAGAAGATCACCGTAGGAGCCGAGATCTACAATCTGGAAGGGTTCTCGGGACACGCTGACCGGGACGGTCTGATGGCATGGCTGAGAGGATTCCAGAAG
>JAGATO010000174.1 GCA_017621195.1 Bacillota bacterium
CTGCAGCTGGTGCTGCCGGTGGCGTTTTCTCTGATGAAGGAGGAGGCCAAGCTGGTCTGCCTCGTCAAGCCTCAGTTCGAAGCGGGAAGAGAACAGGTGGGAAAGAACGGCATCGTTCGGGAACGCAAGACCCATCTTCAGGTCCTGAACAACGTGGGCGGCTACGCCATGGAAAACGGGTTTGTCATCGAAGGCGTGGATTTTTCACCGGTCAAAGGGGCCAAGGGAAACATCGAATACCTGATGTTTCTGAGAAAGCCCTGCGCCGGTCAGGGAAGCCCCGATACGGAGGAGGCGCGAAGCGCGCTTTCCGCTCTGGCCCAGACCATTGTGACCAGTTCCCACGAAATGCTGGATGAGTGAGGGATAACCATGGCATTGACACCGATGATGAAGCAGTATCTTGAGATCAAAGAAAACTACAAGGACTGCATTTTATTCTTCCGCCTGGGGGATTTCTACGAGATGTTTTTTGACGACGCCATCGTAGCCTCCCGGGAGATGGAAGTCACACTGACGGGAAAAAACTGCGGCGAGCCGGAGCGGGCACCGATGTGCGGTGTTCCGTACCAAGCCGCTGATACGTATATCGCGCGGCTGGTGGAGAAGGGATACAAAGTAGCCATCTGCGAGCAGATGGAAGACCCTGCGACGGCCAAGGGCATCGTTCAGAGAGAGGTCATCCGGATCATTACTCCCGGCACCGTTCTCAGTCCAACCATGTTGTCGGAAAATGAAAACAACTATTTGGCTTCCGTGTTCATGGCTCCGGAGGGTGTCGGCCTTGCCTATTGCGACATCTCTACGGGAGAGCTGTACGCCACCGTGATCGAAGGTCAGGACATCCAGGAGCGGCTGCTGAACGAGCTGGTCCGCATCAAGGCGAAGGAGATCATCCTGAACCCGCAGGCCCAGGAGTACGATATCTGCCAGCAGATCCGCGTCCACCTGGATACGTACACCAGCTTCCTGGCGGAGAGCGTCTACGACGCGGCTGCGGCGGAAACATCGGTTCTTTCTCAGTTCGGCGCCGGCTCTCTGACGGGGCTGGGACTGGGAGAGGCCACCGAAACGGTCATGGCTCTGGGAGCCTTGCTGTCTTATCTGTTCGAGACACAGAAGCAGGATCTGGCCCATCTGAGCCGGGTTCAGGTCTACGATACAGGCCGACAGATGTCCCTGGACAAGGCTACGATCAAGAATCTGGAGCTGACCGAAACCCTGTTTGAAAAGAAGGTTCAGGGTTCTCTTTTAGGCGTTCTGGATAAGACTCAGACGGCCATGGGTTCGCGGAAGATGAAGCAGTGGCTGAGAGAGCCGCTGAATACGCTGACGGACATTCAAAAGCGCCTGGATGCGGTGGAGGTTCTGGTGGACGATATTCTCATCAGAAACCAGCTGAAGGAGGCGCTGAAGAAGATCTACGACCTGGAGCGTCTCTCCGGACGAATCGCCTGCGGCAACGCCAACGGAAAGGATCTGGTAGCTCTGAAGAATTCCGTCTACATGCTTCCGGAGATCCGATCCCTGCTGATGGACGCATCTCGAAGCGCATTGTTGGCCGAGATGGAAACGCAGCTGGACTGTTTGGAAGAGATCTATGAAAAAGTGGAGGCTGCAATTGTGGAAGAGCCTCCGTTTTCCGTCAGAGAAGGTGGTTTGATCCGGGAAGGGTACTCCGAGGAACTGGATCAGCTGAAGGCCTCCATTCGCGACGGTCAGTTGTGGATTGCCGGTCTGGAAAACAGCGAACGGGAACGGACCGGAATTAAAAATCTGAAGGTAGGCTTCAATAAGGTCTTCGGTTATTATATCGAAGTCACCAAATCCTACTACAGCATGATCCCGGACAATTACATCCGCAAGCAGACTCTGGTCAACTGTGAACGCTTCATCACTCCGGAGCTGAAGGAAGTGGAATCCACGGTATTAAACGCGGAAGCCAAGATCAACCAGATGGAATACGATCTGTTTTCGGCTCTGCGAAACCAGATTCAGGCCATGATTCCCCGGATCCAGAAGACATCCGCTGTCGTCGCCGAGCTGGACGTTCTCCATTCCTTCGCTGAGGTTTCATCCCGCCTTGGATATGTGAAGCCTCAGGTGAACAACGGCCAGGAAATCCGGATTCTGCGGGGCCGTCATCCGGTCATCGAACAGATGATTCGGGACGGCATGTTCGTGTCCAACGACACCTATCTCAACGACACCGACAGTTCCATGCTGTTGATCACCGGCCCCAACATGGCCGGGAAATCCACATATATGCGCCAGACGGCCCTCATCGTCCTCATGGCTCAGGCCGGCTGCTTCGTTCCCGCAGAGCAGGCAGCCATCGGTCTTGTGGACCGCATCTACACTCGAATCGGCGCTTCGGACAACCTGTCTCAGGGACAGAGCACCTTCTTCGTGGAGATGAGCGAGCTGGCTTACATTCTGAATACCGCATCCGAAAAGTCACTGGTCATTCTGGATGAAATCGGGCGGGGAACCAGCACCTATGACGGCCTTTCCATCGCCTGGGCAGTGGTGGAGTATCTGTGTTCGAAACGACGGAAGATCCGCACCTTGTTCGCCACCCACTATCACGAGCTGACCGCTCTGGAGGAGACCATATCGGGCGTGAAGAATCTGAATGTGGATGTGAACGACGAGCAGGGAAATGTGGTATTCCTCCACCGCATCGTGGAAGGAAGCGCCAGCCGCAGCTACGGAATCCACGTGGCCCGGTTGGCCGGCGTACCGGAAGTGCTGCTGGAAACGGCCCAACAGAAGCTGAAAAAGCTGGAGGAAAGCGGCGCTCAAATCCATTTGAGCAGCGCAGAAGCGGCAGCGGAAGCTCCCAGAGGTTCCTCCCGTCAGGGGAAGGGGAAGACATCAGCACCGAAGCAGCAGCCGGACGTTCCTATGCAGGTGTCTCTGTGGGACTTTGCCGCTAGTCCGGTGATCCAGCGGATACGTCAGCTGAACCTGATGGAGATTACGCCGTCCAAGGCTTTTGAAATTTTGGAAGAACTGCAGAAAGAGACGGAGAAATTATGAGCGAAATGATGCTTCCTCAAATTCATGCATTGCCCAAACAGGTATCGGATAAGATCGCTGCCGGCGAGGTGGTGGATCGGCCTCTTTCCATCGTGAAGGAGCTGATGGAAAATTCCATTGACGCCGGAGCCACCGCCATTACCGTAGAGATCAAAAACGGCGGAAAATCCTACATTCGCGTTACCGACAACGGCTTCGGCATCCCTGAGGATCAGGTGATGCTGGCCTTTCAGCGCCACGCCACCTCCAAGATCGAAACGGCGGAGGACCTGGATACCATCAATACGCTGGGATTCCGCGGAGAGGCGCTGGCCAGCATTGCCGCAGTCTCTTCCGTGGAGATGATCACGAAGCCGGTGGCTGCCAAATCCGGTGTCAAGCTGCGGCTGCAGGGGGGAAGTCTGTTAAATCAGACCGGAACCGGATGTCCCGACGGAACTACGATCATCGTCACCAATCTGTTTTACAACACTCCCGCCAGGTTGAAATTCCTGAAGGCGGACAACACCGAAAGCTCCCTGATCATCGATTTCGTATCGAAGATGGCTCTGGCCTATCCGAAGCTGCGGATCCGGATGGTCAATAACGGAAACATCCTCTTTCACACGCCGGGAGGCGGACAGATTTACAATAACATTCTGACCATCTACAGCAAGGAGACGGGGCAGAAGCTGCTGCCCGTGACGGCGGACAACGGTTCCATGTTTCTGGAGGGGTACATATCCGACCCGTCCTACAGCAAGACCAACCGAAAGCAGCAGATCTTCTTCGTCAACGGCCGTTACATCCAGAGCAAAATCATGGAAAAGGCCGTTTCCCTGGCCTATCAGGACAAGCTGTTCGAAGGCCGGTATCCGGTGACATACCTGTTCTTATACGTCAATCCTCAGACGCTGGACGTGAACATTCATCCCAACAAGAAGGAAGTCCGGTTTGATGATGAGCTGGCCGTTTTGGATTTCGTTCATTCCACGCTTCGCAGCCACCTGAACACGAAGCAGGCCATTCCCGAGGTGAAAGCGAAAGAGATCAAGGCGGAACGGCCTTTTTCACAGCCCGGGACGAGGGAAGAAAAGAAAGAAGAACAGAAGAAAC
>JAGATO010000175.1 GCA_017621195.1 Bacillota bacterium
ACATGGACTGCCCCGTCGTTCCCTACTCTGCGCTGGAAGACGGATTCCACGCGGATCTGATCGTCAACTGCACGCCGGTGGGCATGTGGCCTAACACCGACGACTCTCCCATCAGCCGCTCCACCATGGAAAAGCTGGGGGCCTCCGCCGCTTTGGACGCCATCTACAACCCGGAGGAAACGCTGTTTCTGAAGTACGCGAAAGAACTGTCCATGACCGCCGCCTGCGGCATGACCATGCTGTGGGAACAGGCCGTCAAGGCTCAGGACATCTGGCAGGGCCGGACGCCTGAACTGTGACCTACCACTTTTTCTGCGCCAGCCATTGACTCAATCGGTGAACCCGGGATTCCATCAGGTGATCCACCGCGCCGGCCAGATTGGCAAACAGCAGAACCGACAGGGCAAACAGCATGACGGAGATCCCGGTAAAGGCGATGTGCGCCCGTCGGGCGCGCATTTAAATAAGGGGCTGTAAATAAACCATCTCTGAAGAACAATGGACGTCCTCATTAATTCAAAGGAAATATATTCCGGAGGAAACTTTCCCCAGTGTGATTTTTGGGAGAGGAGGATTTGTTTTGTAAATGAAAATAAAAACGCGGTATCATAAAAATAAATGGAATATATTGGAATTTCTGGCTATGTAGATGCCTCAAAAGACGTAAAATTCATTTGAAATGCTATTGTAATGCGACTTGAATGCGTCATTTTTGAAAAAGCGCGGAAAACTTTTTACACGTAAAAAAATAATTGGAAAAGACAAAATGTGGAAGAATGTTTGAGGGCTCTTCCGGCATTCGACCGAGAATTTCCGAGGATACCTTATCGATCCATGTAAGAAACGGATTATAATTTTACCGAGGATAAGTTTTCTTTTTATAAAGAAAAGAAAAATGACAATCTGAAAAACATCGAATGGAAAATCATTTGATCCAAAGGAATTATGAAACGGGATCGCAAGAAAGGAAAAAAAAGAAAGGGGCTTTTTTTACAGCCCCTCATCTTTCAATTTGTTATTCTCTCCGGAAGTCCAGTGCTCCGTCTCTGACGTCCACCACCACGTGATCTCCGTCGGAGATTTCTCCCTTGATCAGCTTGGAAGCCAGCTCGGTTTCCACGTGCTTCTGCAGGTATCTCTTGACGGGACGAGCGCCGTAGGCCGGCGTGTAGCTTTCGGAAGCGATGAACTTCTTCGCCTCGTCAGTCAGCGTCAGCGTGATCTCCCGTTCCGCCAGACGGGCCACCAGACCCTTGATAGCGATGTCGATGATCTGAGTGATCTGGCCTTCGGTCAGCGGCGAGAAGACAACGATGTCGTCGATTCGGTTGATGAATTCCGGACGGAAGTGGCGCTTCATTTCGTCCTCCACCTGCTTCTTCACCTCTTCGTCGATGGTACCGTCCTGACGGATGTTGTCGATCAGGTAGGGACTGCCGATGTTGGAAGTCATGATGACGATGGTGTTCTTGAAGTCCACCGTACGGCCCTGATTGTCGGTGAGACGACCGTCGTCCAGAAGCTGCAGCAGGATGTTGAACACGTCCGGATGAGCCTTTTCGATCTCATCGAACAGAATGACGCTGTAGGGCCGGCGGCGAACAGCTTCCGTCAGCTGACCGCCTTCGTCATAACCCACGTATCCCGGAGGCGCACCGACCAATCGGGACACGGAATGCTTTTCCATGTACTCCGACATATCAATACGAATCATGTTCTTTTCAGAATCGAACAGCGCTTCCGATAAGGCCTTGGCCAGCTCGGTCTTGCCGACACCGGTAGGTCCCAGGAAGATGAAGGAACCGATGGGCCGATTGGCATCAGCCAGTCCTGCTCTGGAACGCAGTACCGCTTCCGCTACGGCTTCCACCGCCTGATCCTGGCCGATGACTCTCTGGTGCAGCGTTTCACCCAGCCGCAGCAGCTTCTCCTTCTCGGCCTCCACCAGCTTGCTGACCGGAATTCCCGTCCACTTGGAGACGATCTCCGCGATCTCTTCCTCGCCGACCTGTTCCTTTAACAGCTTGTGTTCCTCTGCCTTTTCTGCTCTGGCCTTCTCCTCCGCCAGCTTCTTTTCCAGCTGAGGAAGCGTGCCGTATTTCAGCTGAGCCAGCCGTTCCAGATCGTAGCGGCGCTCCGCGTCTTCCATCTGATGGCGAACGTCTTCGATCTGCTGTTTGACAGCCTTCAGCTCCGTAATTCCCTTCTTCTCGGCCTCCCACTGAGCGCGCATCTCCGCATTGGTTGATTTCAGCTCGGACAGTTCCTTTTCGATGTGTTCCAGACGGCCCTTAGAACCGTTGTCCGTCTCCTTGCTCAGGGCCTGCTTTTCAATTTCCAGCTGCATGATCTTCCGGGAGATCTCATCCAGCTCCGCCGGCATGCTGTCGATCTCCATACGGATCATAGCAGCCGCTTCGTCCATCAGGTCGATGGCCTTATCCGGCAGGAATCGGTCGCTGATGTACCGGTCGGACAGAACGGCACAGGCAATCAGTGCGCTGTCGGTGATTCGAACACCGTGATGGATCTCAAACCGCTCCTTCAGACCACGCAGGATGGAAATGGTATCCTCCACCGTAGGCTGATCCACCAGCACCTTCTGGAATCGGCGTTCCAAAGCGGCATCCTTTTCGATATATTTTCTGTATTCGTCCAGAGTCGTAGCACCGATGCAGTGCAGCTCGCCTCTGGCAAGCTTCGGTTTCAGAAGGTTGCCGGCGTCCATGGAGCCTTCCGTCTTTCCTGCACCCACAATGTTG
>JAGATO010000176.1 GCA_017621195.1 Bacillota bacterium
ATTGTCATCAAGAATGTTCCATGTCTTGAATGCGATCAGTGCGGCGAGAAATATTACACCGATGAAGTTGCAGAAAAATTGGAGACGATCGTAAATATGGCAAAGAAGCTTATGCAGGAAATTGCAATTATTGATTACAAGCACGCAGCATAACAGAATTCTTGAGATATCATATAAAAAGACGCCAGCCCGAACAGATGTCGGAACTGGCGTTTCTTCATTCGGAATTATTTTGCAGTTGTACCCTCCATCATGTCCGGCTCACGCAGCCGTTACCTCCGAAGCTTCGTCCACGCGGTACACCGGCGGTGCATCCGGCACGAAGAAAGACGCAGCACAGGCCAGAACGGCCATCCCCGCCAGAATCCACATGACGTAATGCAGACCCGCCGTATCGGCTACTTTTCCCAGAACGGGAGAAATCACGCCACCGAAGCTGTTAGCCAGTCCCATGGTAATTCCCGAAGCAAGGCCCAGATGGTTGGGAACAAACTTCTGACCCAGGGCAACCGACGGGCTGAATGCGAAGTTCAGGAACATGGCACAGGGAATCAACAACAGGGTGGACAACATCAGATTATGGGACAGAATCAGGCAAAGGAAGCACGGAATGAACAGTACCAGTCCCGTTCGAATGGTCTTGCTAAAGCCGATCCTGTCAGCCAGGTTTCCGCCGATCAGCGTAGCTATGGCACCGGCTAAGGCGATGATGGTGGTGACGGAACCGGATTTCGCCTCACTCTGCATCAGTACATGGAGCCAGACCATGGGAATGAAGGTGGTCATTCCCGTCTGAATGGTGGAGCGCAGGAATACGACCACGGTCAGCTTCCGGAAGGAATTCCAATCATCCGTCTGTCCCGCGGCAATGGCCGCCTTCGTGGCTTTCGTCCCCTCGGCGGCAAATTCGCCCAGCCGCTTCTGTTGACTCACTAAAAACAGGGACATAAGCACCGGTGGAACGGCCAGTAAAACCGCACCCTGCAAGCTTCCAACGAGAGCGATTCCGAATACGGCTATCATTGGCCCTATGGCCCCACCCATATTTCCACCCACGGAAAACAGGCTGATCCCTTTCCCCTTCTTCTCTCCGGATACGTAGTTAGCCATGCGGCCCCCATCGGGATGAAACAGCGCCGATCCAATACCGGTCAGTGCTACCGCCACGAACATAGCCGTATAGCTGTCGAGAAAGCCCAGCATGGAAACGCCGCAGCCCGCCATGAAGATACCCAGAGCCATGAGCCAGGGCCGGGATGTCTTATCGGCCATGCTTCCGCAGATGGGCTGAATGGCTGAACCGATGCCACTGAGCGCAAAGGTCAGACCGGCCGCCTGGGTATAGGTGATGCCCTTTTGCGCCATCAGAAACGGCAGGATCGCCGGCAGAGCTCCGCTGCCCAGGTCCGCGCACAGATGTCCAAGCATCATGACGTAGCTGTAAAGCGATTTTTTCAATTTCATCTTCGTACCTCTTGATCTTCTTCTCTCTTCTGCGCGCCAATGCGTTCCGCATCGGCAAAAACGCGCACATTACAACGCTTTCATTCTATCCCAAATGACCGCCGATTTCAACACGGCAACGCAATATTTTCTATTCCTCCTCAGGGGATCAGTGCGCATATCACCGCAATCACGATGGCGGGAAGCATGTTTGCCACCTTGATCCGCTTCCCCCACACGATGTTGGTTCCGACGCAGAAGATCAGGATCGATCCGGTCAGCGACAGGTTTGACAGTGCCTGAGGCGTCATCAGCGGCTCGATGAAGCGGGCAAGAATCGTGATGGATCCCTGAAAGAGAGCAATGGGAATGGCGGAAAAGATACAGCCCTTTCCCATGGATGCCGTCAT
This sequence comes from Bacillota bacterium, assembly GCA_017621195.1. Lineage (GTDB taxonomy): Bacteria > Bacillota > Clostridia > Peptostreptococcales > Anaerovoracaceae > RGIG446. The sequence goes on from JAGATO010000176.1 coordinate 1,854, forward strand.
GACTAAAATGATGATGGCATCCAGAACCGCCTTGGTCATCAGTGTAGAATAGTTGTGCTCCAGCGCATCCTGAATGGGTCCTACCACCGCCATGGCCCCGATGCAGATGGTCAGCGATGCGGTGACAAACCCCTCAACAAAGGCGTTATCCCCTTCACTCTTCGTCTTTTCCCTCAGCCAGTATCCGAAATCCTCCATTCGCTGCTCCAGATTGATCCATTCGCCGATCAGCGAACCGATGGCCAGCGAAGCCACCATCATCATGGTTCCGCCGCTGGTCAGATGGCCGTTTTCCACGCTCATCATTTCTTCCAGCGTTCCCGCAATTCCTAAAAACACGACGCACAGTCCGTTGGCGTTGGTCAGGATATCCTGAAATCTGGGGCTGAACCTCTTCCCGAACAGAAGTCCGGCCACGCCGCCCACCAATACGCCGATTACATTGAGTATCGTACCCAGTCCAATCATTTCTTTTCACCTGTCTTTCTCACATTGTCTCAGAGTGGTCCTTTTTTGAAATCCTACAATTTCATCGAGTCTATTCGTCCCGCGTCTCATATTCTATCATTTTCTCCAAGAATCGTCACCCGTTCTCAACATCAACTATCGGTTGATTCTTCTGATTGTTCCTGAAAAACCGTGCCTTGACAGTGGA
>JAGATO010000177.1 GCA_017621195.1 Bacillota bacterium
CATTCTATCGCAAGGGACTGCTGTTTGCCTTCAACTTCAATCCTGTCCAGTCCTTCACCGACGTTCGGATCCCCGTTCCGGCCAATGCGGACTACGAGGTGAAGCTGTCCAGCGACGACGAGCAGTACGGAGGACAGAACCGAATCGAACACATGGTCTATCCCGTACAGGAAGAGGATGGTACATACTCCATTTCTCTGTATCTGCCGGCTCGCACGGCGGTGGTGCTGAAGGAAGGCCGGATTCGTAAGGCCAAGTTCGAAGGAACGGCAAAATAAGAAAAGCGAAACGGAGGCTGTCTCCCGTCATCGATGGGAGGCGCCTCTTTTGTTGTCGATAAACAAATGGTTTGTTGACTTTGTTATGTACTTATGATAAACTTATCAATAATTTCTATACGAAAGGTGAAATTTGGGATGATTGAAAAATGGAATATTACGATTCCGGAGCTGAGTGGCGACGAGCCTCGCAGCGCCTATATTTACGTGCCCGACTGGTGGGAAGAGGATTCGGAGGAACGATTTCCTGTGCTATATATGTTCGACGGCCACAACGTGTTCTTCGATGAGGACGCCACCTACGGGAAGAGCTGGGGAATGGCGGAATTTGCGGAAGAAAGCCAGCTGCCTGTGATCATCGCGGCGGTGGAGTGCAACCACGGTCCCAACAACGATCGGCTGCGGGAGTATTCTCCTTACGACTTCAGGGACAGGGCCTTCGGCAGCGTCCGAGGAGACGGACGCATCACCATGGAATGGTTTGTCAACGCCTTCAAGCCCTTTATTGACGAGAATTTTCCCACGCTGCCTCAACGGGGATTTACCTTTATCGCCGGCAGTTCCATGGGAGGACTGATGAGCCTGTATGCGGTAATGGAATACAATCACGTCTTTTCCCGGGCAGCAGCATTATCTCCGTCCCTGTGGGCCGGCGGCGATCAGCTGGAACGGCTGCTGCGGACAGCGCCCCTGACGGGAGAGACGGTGGTCTACATGGATTACGGTTCGGAAGAACTGTCCAACCACAGAGGAATGAAGCGTCGGTTCATCGACGCGACATCGCGGCTGATCCAACGGGGCGTCATGGTGGAAAGCCGCATCGTACCCGGTGGCGATCACAGCGAGGCCAGCTGGGAGCGTCAGATCCCGTTCTTCATGGGTACTCTGCTTTATGGAATCGTAGAATAAACAATGGAGGTGGTCCCCAATGGAGACACAATACATCAGAGAATACAGCCACAATCTGGGAAGAAACATGGAATGCAAGCTCTACGGCCACGCCGGCCGACCGGTCCTGTTTTTGCCCTGTCAGGATGGCCGCTTTTTCGACTTTGAAAACTTTCACATGACCGACACCTGGGCTCCCTGGATCGAGTCCGGTCAGATCATGGTGCTTGCTGTGGATACCATCGATCAGGAGACATGGTCCGATCGGTACGGCGATCCCTACTGGCGGATTCGCCGGTACGAGCAATGGGTTCGCTACATCGTGGACGAGGTGGCGCCGTTCCTGCAATCGCTGGCCAGAGAGCGCGGCGGCGAAGCGGCAGATTGCGGCATCATCACCTTCGGCTGCAGCATGGGAGCAACCCACGCGCTGAACCTGTTCCTTCGCTTCCCCGACATCTTCACCGGTACGCTGTCCCTCAGCGGGATCTACACGGCGGAGTTCGGCTGGGGCGACTATATGGACGAGGTGGTCTATCAGAATTCGCCGGTACACTACATGGCGAACATGCCGGCGGATCATCCTTACATAGAAAAGTACAACAGGGACTGCGGCATCGTCTGCGTGGGACTGGGGGCCTGGGAGGATCCTTCCACCACCCAGCGGCTGGACCAGATTTTCCGCGAAAAGGGGATCGATATCTGGGTTGATTTCTGGGGGTATGACGTCAACCACGACTGGCCCTGGTGGTACAAACAAGTGGCCTATTTCGTACCGAAGCTGCTGGAAGGAAAGTAAGACACAACAGAAACAGCAGTAAAATATATAAAGAAAAGAGAGAAGAGCTATGAAAAACTTCGTGTTTATCTCCCCGAACTTTCCCGTGAACTACTGGAAGTTCTGCTACGAACTGAAGAACAATGGAATGAACGTGTTGGGTATTGGTGACCAGCCCTACGACGAACTGTGCTGGGAGCTGAAGAACAGCCTGACGGAATACTACAAAGTAAGCAGCATGGAAAACTACGATGAGGTGTACCGTGCCGTAGCATTTTTCATTCACAAGTACGGCCGCATTGACTGGCTGGAGTCCAACAATGAATACTGGCTGATGAAGGACGCTCAGCTGCGGACGGATTTCAACATCACCACCGGATTCCAGGCCAAGGACATGGATCCCATCAAGTACAAGTCCAAGATGAAGGAAAAGTTCATCAAGGCGGGGCTTCCGGTAGCCCGCTATCATCTGGTGGACGATCTGGAGGGATGCCGCGCCTTCCTGAAGAAGGTGGGCTATCCCGCGGTTGCCAAGCCGGATAACGGCGTGGGAGCAGAGGCCACCTACAAGCTGACCTGCGATGAGGATCTGGTGAACTTCATCGATACCTATGACAGGAATGTACCCTACATCATGGAAGAGTTCGTTAACGCTCAGGTCAACTCCTACGATGCTATCATCGATGCCGATGGAGAACCGGTATTTGAGACCGGAAACGTCACCGTGCTTTCTCTGATGGACGTGGTCAATCAGCAGGATAATTCCATCTACTTCATACATAAGGACCTGCCGGAGGACACCAGAAAGGCCGGTCGTGCCACGGTGAAGAGCTTCGGCGTCAAGAGCCGCTTCGTTCATCTGGAATACTTCCGCCTGACTCAGGACCAGGAAGGTCTGGGTAAGGAGGGCGATCTGGTAGGCCTGGAAGTCAACATGCGTCCGCCCGGGGGCTTCACTCCCGACATGCACAATTTTGGAAACAGCACCAACGTATACAAGGTGTGGGCAGACATGATCGCTTTCAATCACACCGATTTGAAGGAAGGGGAGCATTTCTACTGTGCATTCATGGGACGCCGCGACGGCAAGGACTTCGTCCTGAGCCACGATGAGCTGGTGGAAAAATACAAAGACAATATGAAGATGATCGAGCGGATTCCCGATGCTCTGTCCGGAGCCATGGGAAATCAAATGTATGTGGGCAACTTCTCCACCCGGGAAGAAATGGACCAGTTCTATCACGATGCCTGTCTCTGCAGATAAGGAAAAACCATATTTCGAGCGAACCAACCCGCATTCCAGTGCATCAACATAGGGATGCGGGTTTCTTTCTGGGAGGATTTCCCGCGGCGCGGGGTTACGTTTTCCAGCGGAGTCTGGTATAATGGCAGTATCTTTCAGCGAGGTACATGGTAGTGAAAAATCGAAGTTACGATGGGTGCCGATGGATCGCAACCGCTATCGGCGTGGCGGTGCTGGCATTGCTTCTGGGGCTTTGTTTGACCCAGAGAGTCTACATTACGCAGAACAAACAGGAGCAGGTGGTTGTTCAGGGACTGACCGCCGGTTTTTACATGTTTCTTGTCGTGTCGACCGCCGTTTTGCTGGCTCTGTGCAAAGCGTTGGGACGCGTTTCGGAGCGAACGCTGTTTTTGGTGGGAACGATTCTCTATGGAATCGCCGGCTGTTACCTGATCGTCAACGTGGAACCGGAGCTCCGGGCTGATGCCCAGGGAGTTTTTACAGCGGCGTTGCAGTTCAACGCCGGGGATTTTTCTTCACTGGACAAGGGAAATTACATGTTTTCCTATCCCCATCAGCTGGGCCTGATGACGCTGGAACGGCTGTGGCTGGCACTGGGCGGCGTGACGACGGAGTCGGAATCCGCGGCCTTCGGCGTCCGGCTTTTGTTCGCGATCAACCTGGGCTACGTGATCCTGATCAACTTCCTCCTGTGGCAGCTGTCCCGGCTGTGGTTTGTGAAAGGAGAAGACCGGGAATCGCTGATCCCGCGGTATTCGATCCTGTTGTCGTTTCTGTTTCTTCCCCAGCTGTTTTTCATCCTGTTTGTCTACGGTTCGCTACCGGGGATGGCCTGTATTTTGGCCGCGGCGTTTTTCCTGACCAAGTGGTTTCGCCAGGGCGGCGAAGAGAGGAGTCGCTTGTATTTCGCCCTGACCGTTGTGGCAGCGGCGCTGGCCGTCATGGTTCGAAACAACTACATGATCGGAGTTCTGGCGCTGATGGCAGCGACATTTTTGAGGCTGTTACAGAAGCGGCATCTCCGGGATTTGGCGTTGATCCTGTGTCTGGCCCTGACACTCTCAGCACCCATGAAGCTCCTTCGCCCCTGCTACGAAGCCATCACCGGCGCGGAGATCGGAGAGGGAATGCCCATGAGCCTGTATGCGGCCATGGCCATGCAGGAAGGAAACCGGGGCAACGGCTGGTACAATTCCTACAGCATCAACACCTATGTGGGCGCGGATTACGACAGCGAAGTCGCCGATGCGCAGGCGAGAGACGATATTGAAGCGCAGCTCGATGAATTCCGCGACGATCCGGCCTATGCGGTCAGGTTCTACGGAGAAAAGGTGAGATCCATCTGGTGCGATCCCACGTTTCAGTCCATCTGGTCGGGGCCGCTGGACGATATGGGGCAGGAAACTCACACGCTGTTTCTGAAGGAAATCTATTCCGCGGGACCAGTGTATGAGAGGATCGCTTCCTTCTGTCAGGTGGTGGTGATCCAGATTCTGGGGTTCGCGCTGGCGGCAACGGTCCGATTGATGGGCCGGAAGGGGAAGGACGAAGAGGTCGTTGCGGAACAGAGACCGGAAGTGCTGTTTCCGGTGATCTTTCTGGTCGGCGGATTTTTATTTCACATTCTATGGGAGGCCAAGAGTCAGTACGTTTTCATGTACCTGGTGGGCCTGATCCCCTTGGCCGCCTTTGGGATTACGTCGGGTTCTGGTATTCTATGGCCTGTTCGTGGTGGACAAGTACAAGAGAATGAGGAAATATCAGTTTCTGTTCTTCTGGCGAAGGGAGAATGATTTTCAGAAAATTATCTTATTCCTGATTCGAGATGGAGAAAGAGGGGAATAAATAATATAATAGTCTACTATGTAACCACTGCAAACTGAGATATAAGGAGGACGAATATGTATTTTAGAACGACAGCTGAGCATGAAGAATTCAGAATGAAGGTCCGTGAATTTGCAGAAAAGGAAATCAAACCTTATGCGTTCCTGTGCGACAAAGAAAACAAATTCCCTTCGGAAGCCGTCAAGAAAATGGGAGAAAACGGCTGGATGGGAATTCCCTTCCCTAAGGAATACGGCGGCGCCGGAATGGACGCTATGAGTTATGCTATCGCCGTGGAAGAACTGTCCCGTGTTGACGGTGGTGCCGGTGTCATTTTATCGGCTCACGTTTCGCTGGGTTCCTGGCCTATCTTCGCCTTCGGTACGGAAGAACAGAAGAAGAAGTACCTGGTTCCCCTGGCCAAGGGTGAAAAGATCGGTGCCTTCGGTCTGACGGAACCCAACGCAGGATCCGACGCAGGAAGAACGGAGACTACCGCTGTTCTCCAGGGTGACCACTACCTCCTCAATGGAGAAAAGATCTTCATCACCAACGGCGGTGAAGCCGATACATACGTCGTATTTGCCGTGACGACTCCCGGCATCGGAACGAAGGGTATCAGCGCGTTCATCGTGGAAAAGGGCTGGGAAGGCTTTGAGTTCGGAGACCATTACGATAAGATGGGCATCCGTTCCTCCGCTACGGTACAGCTTCTGTTCAATGATGTGAAGGTTCCCAAGGAAAACCTGTTAGGAAAAGAAGGACAGGGCTTCAAGATTGCTATGGCTACGCTGGATGGTGGTCGTATCGGTATCGCTTCCCAGGCGCTGGGCATCGCTCAGGGTGCTTTTGAAAGTGCTGTTGCCTATGCCAAGGAACGTGTTCAGTTCGACAAACCCATCGCTTTCCAGCAGTCCATCTCCTTTAAGATTGCCGATATGGCAACTAAGCTGCGCTGTGCACGTCTTCTGGTCTACAGTGCTGCCGATCTGAAGGAGGCTCACGAGCCTTACGGCATGGAATCCGCCATGGCCAAGCAGTACGCTTCCGACATCGCTCTGGAAGTCATCAACGATGCGCTGCAGATCTTCGGCGGTACCGGTTACCTGAAGGGTATGGATGTCGAGCGCATGTATCGCGACGCCAAGATCACTACGATCTACGAAGGTACCAATGAAATTCAGAGAGTGGTCATCGCCTCTCACATTTTGGGTAAAGAACCCAAGGCTCCTGCGGTTCCCGTAGCGCAGACTGCCAGTGCCGCCGTTACCGGTCCTCGCAAGAAGATCATCCTGAAGCAGGGAACGGCACAGGAGAAGGTAGATGCGCTGGTAGAACACCTGAAAAAGGATGGATATGATTTTACCGTTGGAATTCCCATCGATACGCCCATTCACGAGGCAGAACGCGTTGTCAGCGCAGGTCAGGGTATCGGTGCGAAGGAGAATATGGCGCTGATCGAAGAACTGGCCCGTCAGGCTGGAGCAGCCATTGGTTCGTCCCGCCCTGTAGCCGAATCCCTCCAGTACGTTCCCATCGACCGTTATGTAGGTATGTCCGGTCAGAAGTTCAACGGTAACTTATACATCGCCTGCGGTATTTCCGGTGCCATTCAGCATCTGAAGGGTATCATCAATGCCGGAACCATCGTTGCGATCAACAAGAATGCCAATGCACCCATCTTCAAGAATTGCGATTACGGAATCGTCGGCGATCTGATGGAAATCCTGCCTCTGCTGTCGGCTGCCCTGGATACCGGGGAACCCAAAAAGCCGGCACCGCCCATGGAAAAGGTGAAGAGACCGACACCCAAGAAGGAAAAGCCCAGCTATAATCTCCACGTTTGCGGTGGCTGTGGCTATGAATACGATCCTTCCAAGGGTGATCCGGCCAACGACATTCCGCCGGGAACGCTGTTTGAGAATCTGCCGGAGGATTGGGTCTGCCCGTGGTGTGCTGCTTCCAAAAAAGAATTTATTGAAGTGAAATAAGACAGACTGTATACTGTATACGGTCGATATCATAAAACAATAGTCGTAAGGAGGATTACGATGCATTACGTAAGGAAAGTAACAAACGATATCTACTGGGTGGGAGCCAACGATCACCGGCTGGCCCTGTTTGAGAATATTCATCCGATCCCCAAGGGAACGTCCTACAATTCCTACCTGTTGATGGATGAGCAGACGGTTTTGATGGATGGCATCGACTGGGCATCCTGCCGTCAGCTTCTGGAGAATATCGAATTCGTTCTTCAGGGAAAGCCGTTGGACGTTTTGATCGTCAATCACATGGAGCCGGACCACGGC
>JAGATO010000178.1 GCA_017621195.1 Bacillota bacterium
CCCACGGCGAAGGAGATCAGAATCAAAAGCAGGATGTGAGGGATTCCCATGACCAGGTCGATGAACCAGCTGACCGCGGCATCCACCACCTTTCCCAGCACTGCCGCTCCGATGCCCAGCAGCGCCGCCAGCAGCGCGCTGGCTGCCGCAGTTACGGCTCCCAGCCGGATGCTCAGAGACAGTCCCACCACAGTTCGCGCCAACATATCCCGGCCCATGAAATCCGTCCCGAACCAGTGCTCCGCGCAGGGCGCCAGATTCTTTTGGGCGAGATCGGTGACCAGCGCTTCCTCCTGCCAGAGAACGCCCGCGGCGCAGATCAGTATCAACAAAACGCAGGCCAAAGCCGCGCCCAGAATCGTCCTTCCGCGCCGATTGAGAGCCGTTTTGCGCCGGTTGAGGGCGTTTTCGCTTCGCTTCATCGTTCCTCACCGCCTTCCCTCATCCGCGGGTCCACCGCCAGATACAGCAGGTCGGCTGCCAGGTTGCCGCAGAACACGAAGACGGCGGTGAACACGGTGATTCCCAGAAGCAGCGGAACGTCGCCGCCCAATCCTGCGTTCACCGCAGCCTGCCCCAGCCCCGGATAGGAAAAGACCTGCTCCACCAGGATGGAACCGCCCAGAATCTCACTGACGGAACAAAGCTGCAGCGTCAGCGAAGGAAGGGCCACGTTGCGCAGGCCGTGTCGCACCACGATGGAAGCCTTGCTCTCGCCCCGCGCCCTGGCGAACAGAACGTAATCGCTTTCCAGAACCTGAATCATCTTCTCCCGGGTGTGGAGGATCATGTTGGGCATTCCCGCAACGGACAGCGTTACGGCCGGCAGAAACCCGTGAAGGATCCGATCCCAGAGAGTGACCTGATCGGCGGTCACGCCCATGGGAACGGCCAGTCCCACGGGAAACCACCCCAGCTTCACAGAAAACACCGTCAGAAGGACCAGAGCCAGCCAGAAGGCCGGTGTTCCCGACAGCAGAAGCGCTCCGCCGGTGATGAGTCGGTCGGAAATCCTGTCCTTCTTCGCCGCGGCAATCACGCCGAGGGCAAATCCCACGACGCCGCTGACCACCCAGGAAGCAGCCATCAGGCCCAGGGAATAGGCCGCCTTTTCGGCGATGACCTGGACCACAGGCCGGCGATACAGCAGGGATATTCCCAGATCGCCTCGAATGGCTCCCGACAGCCAGCGGACGAACCGCTCCACCGCCGGAACGTCCACGCCCCAGTACTGGCGCAGCTGTTGGATCTGCTCTGCGCTCATGGAGCCCAGGGCCGTCTGGCCCACGTTGGTCTGCAGCGGATCCACGGGAGACAGGGACACCAAAGCAAAGGCCGCAGCGCTGACGCCCAGAAGCAGAAGCAGGAGACGCAGCGCCTTTTTCACCCAGAACGACCTCATCAGTTCCAGCTCCATTGATCCACGTTATTGACGATGGACCAGCCGTGGCCGTGGGGATGCAGCTTCTGTTCCGCCACCTGAAGCCCGTCACGAACCCAGTACAGGTGATCGATGTTCACCAGCCAGATCCAGGGGATATCTCCCTGCTGGGTCAGACCGGTCTCGCCGTTCCACTGGGCCTGCTTCCACAGGCGGTTAGACTCTTCCAGATCCGATGCCGCCAGCGCCTGATCCATCAGCTCATCTACGGTACGATTGGCGTAGGGAGAATACCGGGCCAGTCCGTAGACGTCTACGCTGTGGTAGATGTTGTACAGTTCCATGGGCGTGTGCGCTCCCCAGCCCCACATCAGCGGCTGGATCTGAGCCTCATCGTAGGCCGTATCCCAGCCGGTACCGCGAATGGAGGTTTCGATGCCGAGCTGGGCCAGCTGATTCGCCGTTTCGGCAGCCAGCGCCTGACGGACCGAATCGCCGCTGGGATACAGGATCTCCAGCTGCGCTCTTACGCCGTCTTTCGCCCGGATACCGTCACTTCCGACGATCCATCCCGCCTGATCCAACAGAACTTCCGCCTGCTGCGGATCGTACTCCACCTGATTTTCTTCACTGTACCAGGGCATCTTATCGCAGACGCTGTACGCCGGTGTTCCGTACCCTTCCAATACGTTGTCGATCATCCGCTGCCGGTCGATTCCCAGATTGATGGCCCGGCGCACGTTGACGTCGCAGGTGAAATCGTTTCCGATGACGGTTCCGTCGGGCAGCATGCTCTCGGGAACCGCCGGAAGGTTGAAGCCCCGGTTATCCACGGTGGCGCAGTCCATAAGGTGGAACCCCTCCACCGTCTGGGAACTGTAAGAAGCCGCCGTATAGGCCAGATCCACCTGCCCGGCCTTCGCCGCAGCAAAGGCCGCATCCTCTTCCATGAAGACGATGGTCACCTGCTTCATCTTCGGCGCTTCTCCGTAGTACAAATCGTTGGCCGTCAGTATGATCTGTTGTCCCTTGTCCCACTGGGTCAGCACGTAGCGGCCGGAGCCGATGGGATGTTCGCCGTAGTCAGGGCCGTAGGCATGCTTCGGAACGATGCCGGTAATGGCCATGGTATAGGGCCAGATGGAATAGGGTCTCTCCATGGTAAAGACCACCGTAGTCTCGTCCACGGCATCGGCCCGCTTCAGCATGGTGAAATCGTTGACCGAGCTGGTGTCCTTCAGCGTATTGTAGGTAAAGGCCACATCTTCCGCCGTCAGAGGAACGCCGTCGCTGAAGACCGCGTCATCCCGAATGGTGACGATCCATTCCATACCGTCGTCGCTGCACTGCACGCCGGTAGCCAGGTCGTATCCGATCCCCAGGTCCGTGGTGGTCACGGTCAG
>JAGATO010000179.1 GCA_017621195.1 Bacillota bacterium
CGGAGCAGCCGATGCGGATGTGATGTTTCACGCCACCAGAACCAGCGTGGTCCGTCACGGCGACGAAGAGGTGACCACCACCTCCCACTACAACGTGCGTCGGGCCGGAACGGTGAACTTCGAGAAGATCCCGGTGGACGCATCCTCCAAGATGCCGGACGAATATATGGACGCCATCGAGCCGTTCCGGTACGAAGAACTGAAGGAATTTTCCACGGCGTATCTGCCCGGATTCTTTGCGGATAAGTACGATGTGACGGTGCCGGATTGTTCCAAGCGGGCCGACGAGCGGGCCCGGGAGACGGCCTACCGTGCCATGGAGTCCAGTGTCACCGGCTACATGGGAAAGATCTGCGTGGAAAAGAACATCCGGCTGAAACGGGGGCAGGTGAAGTACGCCATGCTTCCGGTGTGGCTTCTCAGCACGCGATGGCAGGGGAAGAACTTTCTCTTCGCCATGAACGGCCAGACGGGAAAGCTGGTGGGCGATCTGCCTGTGTCCAACGGAAAGTTCTGGGGGCTGTTTGCGGCCATCACCGTACCGGCCACCGTGCTGTTGTCGTTGCTTTTGCTGATTTAGGGGGTGAGCGCGATGAGAATACATAAAATAACATACGACGGAGTCCGCCGTGCCCTGTTTCTGGCGCTGGCCCTGCTTTTGGCGATGGGACTGTGGTTGCCGATCCGGGTCTACGGAGCCGAAGCGGGCGAAACCTATATTTACGACGAAGCATTGCTCTTTGACGAACAGCAGTGGAGCGACCTGCAGGAGAGGGCGGCGGCTATCTCGGCGGAATACCTTTGCGGCGTATACTTTGTGGCCGTGGAGGATTTTGAGGAATACAGCAATACCGGAGACGTGAGGACTGCTGCGGAGGATCTCTACCTTTACAATGAATGGGGCTGGGGCGAGGAAAAGGACGGCATTCTTTTGCTTCTCAGCATGGATCAGAGGGATTATGCGCTGATCGCCTACGGCGATTTCGGAAACGCGGCCTTTACGGACTACGGCAAGGATGTGATGAGCGAGAACTTCCTGGATGACTTTGCGGAGGACGACTGGTACGGCGGCTGCGAGGATTACCTCTCGGACTGCGGCAGCCTGCTGAAGCAGGCGAGAAGCGGCCAGCCCTTTGACGTTCCACAGGAAGAAGGAAGCAGCGCTGTTTCGCGGGACGCTTCCGAGGTGGGAATCACCGTTCTGATGGCGCTGATTCCTTCGGCGGCCTTCGCCATGGTGGTCTGCGTCGTGATGAAGCGCCAGATGAAGACGGCAAGAAAGCAGACCGATGCCTTCGACTACGTGGTGGATGGTGCAGCGGAGTTTCGGATCAGAGATGACCGGTTCTCCCACGTGACTACCACGCGTCGCCGGATCTCCAGCGGAAACAACAACCACAAGAGCGGCGGCCACGGCGGAGGAACCCACGTGAACAGCCGGGGCTTCTCCGGAAAGAGCGGAAAGTTTTAAAAGAAGCATAGGGGAGGGTGACAGTATGAGTTTATTAGAAGTGAAAAACCTCTCCATCATGTTCGGTGGTCTGTGTGCGGTAGATGATTTTAACCTGGAAGTGGAGCAGGGCGAGCTGATCGCCATCATCGGCATTGGAACACGCGAAAAGCGGTTCCATCCAGTTCCAAAGAACTGCTGGCTGATCCCAGAGTCAAGGCAGCTTACCTGGGTGCATAATAATCGAAACGCGATTGTGTCAAAGAGAAAAACGGCTAAAGTCTCGCGGCTTTAGCTTTTTTCTTTTGGGCCTTTTTTGAAGCACCATTTCTGATGATGCAACGGTTACGACGAATGTCAGGGTGGTGTCTCTTCGAATCGGAACTGATGGAGGGAAATGAATATTGAATGTAAAAGATTGACTGTGAGCTTGACATATTCATTGAAGTGAGAATCAATCAGCGAAAGGAAGAAGGGGAGGAAGAGGAGATTAATCTAAAAAACGGCATTGAAG
>JAGATO010000180.1 GCA_017621195.1 Bacillota bacterium
CTGCTCATAGGGGGCGGCATTTTGCTGACCAGCGTTCTCTTCTACATCTGGTGCGCGCTGCAATTGAACTTCGTCGCCAGCATCATCGGTACGACAGCGCTGCTCATTCTCCTGTTTCTCAGCCATCGGCGACGGTATCTGTCCTGTGCTGTGTTCACTGCGGTGGCGCTTCTGATGTTTGCCGATATCGTGTTTCACTCCTTCTATGACGGCTACCTGACGGTAGAGCTTCTGGGTTCCGCCCGTTTTTTGGGAGATGTGACCGATGTGATCGTCCTCCTGTTAAAGCCGCGGTTCTTTACCGTCTTTCTGGGCCCGGCCATGGCCTGGGCGGGAGCGGTCATGCTTCGAAGAGCGCAGGCAACGTCGGCGGAATCTGCATGGACTGAAAAAGATCCGGAAGTGGGAAAAGAGCCGCAGGAAGCAAAAGCGGGGAAAGATACGGAAGCGATGGGAAAAGGCGGACTGACGAAGAAGCAGCGGCGGTGCTGCGGGGCGGCTGCCGTCATCGCCCTGGCCGTCCTCGTGCTGAATCCCCTGAAAATACCCTTCATTCAGTCCATCAGCAGCACGGAGATCATCAGTTACCACATCAAGGACATCGTTCAGAACACCACGGGCTATGGAAAGATCCAGTACGATGCGGAGGTGAGCATGGAGTATGCGTCCGACGAAGAGGATCCGCTGTTCGGCGTGGCCGAGGGGAAAAACCTCATCGTCATTCAGGTAGAAGCCCTGCAGAATTTCGTGATCGACAGATCCTACAACGGTCAAGAACTGACGCCGGTGCTGAACAACCTGATCGGCAAGGATACGATCTACTTCGACAATTACTACATGCAGATCGCTGCGGGAAACACGTCGGACGCGGAGTTTGCCACCAACAATTCCATCTACGGCAGCGGTCAAAGCTATACATACGAGCTGTATAAGGACAACGCCTTTCGCGGGCTACCCTGGCTTCTGATGGAGCGGGGCTACAGCACGGTGGCCATGCACGGCTACGACGGTCAGTTTTGGAGTCGGGCGGATGCCTATGAGACTCAGGGCTTTGAGACCTTCATCGATGGTGATGGATTCCGGATCAAAGGAACCAGGACGGTTTGGGGCGTCAACGACGAAGACTTCTTCACTCAGGCGGTGGACTATCTGATGGGGCAGAGCCAGCCCTTCTACGGTTTTCTGATCACTCTCAGCAGTCACACACCCTTCGAGCTTCCTGAAAAGCTGTCTACGCTGGAATTAAAAGAAGAAGATCAGGGAACCATGTTCGGAAACTACCTGCGCAGCATCCACTACACCGATGCGGCGATAGGAACGCTGATCCAGGAGCTGAAACGGACCGGTCTGTACGAAAAATCTGTGATCGCCATCTACGGAGATCACTTCGGTTTGTCCATTTCCGATCCCGACAACGTCAAGTTCATGTCCGATTTTCTGGGCCGTCAGTACCGGTTCAGCGATGCGGCAAACATTCCGCTGCTGATCCACATCCCCGGCGCAGGGGAAGAAGCGGAGCGGACGGTCAGCGTGGCGGGAGGTCAGACGGATTTCCTTCCCACCATAGCGTACCTGCTGGGCTTTGAGAAACTGGATACCCTCTACATGGGCCGCAACCTGCTGGCTGAAAACCAGCAGGGCTTCGTGGTGCAGAACCGTTACGCCAAGAAGGGGACCTTCATCACCAACGAGTACTGCTACACGGCTTCCGCCGACGAGCTGTTCGAAAACGGAAAGGCTTACCGATTGAAGAGCGATGAGGAACTGGAGTTGACGGAGGAAATGCGGCGGCTGTTTGAGATGGCCTGCGGAACGGTAGATCTGGCCCAGGAATATCTGGATACCGATGCTCTGCGAGAACTGTACTACGCGGACGGAAGGCCGGACCGTGTGGAAACACAACGGGTCTCCGTGAAAAAGCCTGCGGCGCAGCCGAAGCCGGCAACCACGCCTGCAGCGGTGGAAGAGCCGATCCCGCCGGTGGAGCAGCCTCAGGGCGCAGAGCAGTTGCCGGAGGAGCAGGCACCGTCGGAGCTGCCGGAGGAACAGGTACTGCCGGAACTGCCGGAGGAACAGTCCCATACGCAGACGGTAGAACCCGGAGCCAACGCGGAGATGAACGGATCGGGCGATTCGACGGACGCTTCGGACGAGCCGAAGGATGTGGAGGACGCATTTTGTCAGGATGATGAATTTGATGGTAGTATATCGGAGGAAA
>JAGATO010000181.1 GCA_017621195.1 Bacillota bacterium
GCCGGTGCGTTCATTCAGGGATCTTCCATCGAACTGTCTGCCGATGCGCCCATCCGTCCCCCCTATAACGTCTACTTCCAGGGTGGCCTGACGTATGAACACTCCAAGTTCGGCGTCATCAAGGCACTGCAGGCGCTGTACGATAAAGAACTGATCACGCTGTAGAGCATAGGGGAAAAGGGAATCTGCGGCGTCGGTGAGAAGGGAGAGAAGGGAGAGAGAATGAGAAAAGACAGTGAACTTTACGAGAATGGACCGTGGTATCGAAGGTGGAAGATCGCCGTTTCTTTAGTGAAGCTGGCGATCTTTCTCCTGATCTGCATCGGCATTCCATGGATTGTGCTCCTGTACCATCCTGACATCATCGATCATTTTCGGAGTCTGGAGGAACTGAACTCATTTTTGGAGCAGTATAAAACCGCGGGTATTTTCGTCTATTTGATACTACAGGTAATCCAGATTCTGATCCCGGTGATTCCGGGGCAGGCGCTGCAGCTTGCGGCAGGCTATCTGTATCACTTTCTGCCCGGTCTGGTGCTGTCTCTTTTAGGCATCGGCATGGGAACGGCAGTTTCCTTTTCTCTGGCCCGTTTTCTTGGACACGACGCCATGGTCCTGATCTTCGGTCGGGAGAAAATGCAGCACTATGTCCGCACATTAAACAGTAAACGAGCCTATCAAATCATTTTTTTACTGTATATTATGCCCGGATTTCCTAAGGATTTCATCTGCTTTGCCGCAGGTATTTCCGAGATCCGTCTTGTGCCGTTTCTCGTCCTTTCTCTGGTGGGCCGGACGCCGGCTTTGATGCTTTCACTCGTCATCGGAAATATGACACGGGCCGGTTCTTACAGTGGTGCCATCATCATCTGCATCGTGGCGGTAATGTTGTTTCTGCTGTTTCTGTGGAAGCGGCATGCAATCATGGCACTGTTCGATGACGCCTATGAAAAATATATGAGGAAATAACCAATGGATATTATCATCAAACGAGCCGTACTACATATTCTGGATTTTCAGTCCAATATGACGGTGACCTCCAACCAGTGGCTGGATCTGTCGGATCCGGTCGTGTTGGAATTCGTATCGAAACATGCGGCCAATTCCATGAGCGATGTCGGCCGTCACCGTGGAACCTTTCAGGAAAACAGCCGTTTTTCCCAGATGCTTCGCCAGTACCTGAGCGGAGCCATGGATCTTCTGACTCTGTCTTCCCATGTGGCAACCATGATCTACGATCAGATCGTTCAGTCGGACAGTCTGGATTCGACGGATATGATGATGTTGGAGCTAGAGCGGGGAGAGGAACAGTATCTGGGGCTTCTCTGTTTTCAAAATAAAATGGGATATACTCACCAGGTGTTCTCCGGAGAGGATGGAGTTCGCAATGAAATCATGCGTCACTATTCCATTTTGCCCAATCCTAACCAGAAGCTGAGCTCCTACGCTTTCGTTCGACTGTCGGATCTGACGGTTACCTTTTCCGATAAAAAGCGTACGATCAACGGAGAACAGGTGTTTGCTCTTCCGGAGAAGGTTCTCCAATGTACGTGGCAGCATTCCTCCCGTGAAACCGTAAAGATGGTCAACAAGATCGCAACCAAGGTGGCCGAAGAACACGGTTCCAACAGCACGATTGCCGTTTCCCGATCCAAGTCTTTTATCGCACAGAATGCGGAGACCTCGGACGTGTTGTCACCTGTGGACATGGGAAGGGAAGTCTTTGCCGAATCTTCCGTGATGCAGAATGAATTTCGCATCCAACTTCAGGAAGCCGGTCTGGACAAGCCGGTTCACGTGGATCGACCCTATGCGCAGAAAACCGGAAGAAACCACAAGATCAAAACCGATACCGGAATCGAAATCACCATTCCCGTGGACTATTTCAACAATGAGCACTATGTGGAATTCATCAACAATCCCGACGGAACGTTATCCATCGCTCTGAAGAACATCGTCAAGATCACCAATCGGCAGTAGTTTGAGAGGCAATAAACATCCGTCATCCGGACGAATTCAACCGTGTTGTTGAGATCTTTCTGGACAAAAAAAATAGAGTAAAAACGACGATAAAACGTTTGTATTTCGGCGATCACGCCAAAAGAACAAACGTTTTGTTTTTATGCGAACAAATGTTTATTTCCTCTTTACAACGAACAAAGGTTCTGCTATTATATAGTTACAAAGCAAAGAGAACATATGTTCCGAAAACAGGAGGGGAGAACAATGACATTCCAAGGTAAAAAATATCGAATTAAAAATAGATTCCGTTTTATTACTTTCATGGCTCTGATGGTCGTCATCACCGTTTTCACCTTCGGTTCCATGTTCGGCTTGAACGAATCCGACAGTTTATCTACACCGGCATATATCGAAGTCAAAGTTCAGCCCGGAGATACTCTTTGGGACATCGCCGATGCCTACGGTCCTGATGACGTGGATGTACGTCGTGTTATCTACGAGATTTGCCGGATCAATCATGTGACTGCAGATACCATCGTTCCCGGCCAACAGATCCTGGTACCGGAATATTTCTAACATCTTTTCAGCTAATATCTTCATCATCATAAACTACCCGTGTTAAAACAGCTGGTCACATTTTCATTCCATGAAAATCTGCTGGCTGTTTTACTTTTTTTGCAGCAAACCCAAAATCGCCGATTTCAGCAACGTATATGAAAGACTTACATATCGATGAGATCAAAAAAAGTCGCTTAAATCGAAAAATAGAGCCTCGGTTTTTCAATGCATTGAAATTTCAACGTTTTCGGCCGAAGTCAAATTCTGATAATAAGAAAAACGAAAAAACGCGTCCAATGGCGGGATTTTAGAAGTCATAAGAATACGAAACAGACCGTAGATAGTCGGAATCAACGGAACAGCCGTAAAGGAAGTCGTGAAACAAAGAAAATCAAGCTTCAAAAGAAAAAGAAAATCGATGCAAATTACGAATGAAATCAGATCAAAGAAAACCATAAGGAAACTAATATAGAAAACTAATATAGAAAACTTACATGACATGATATGAAAAGAAAATCAAATCGCTATAAGAATCTATGAGAAACAGATCAGATAAAGGCTGGACCGAATGCAGTGCAAAAGCAGGACGAAACGTAGTTTTGGCCGTTCTGTGTTCATAACTATTCCCAAAACTATGATTTTAGGAATAGTTATATTTTTTTCCAACCTCCCTTCTCCAAATACCATCCGAATAGTAAATCGATATCTGAAATGCTTTTTCGATCATAATAAGATCATAATAATTCGATCGTAAAAATTGGAAAACCCACAGAGATATCTGTGGGTTTTTAGCAATATTATTTTCCTTTTCTCAAAACCTTTCCGGCTCGAGCTCCCGTATGAACGCCGTTCAGAGCCGTCAGCTGACCGTTGACGTAGACCCGTAAAATTCCTTCACAAGGCCGCTTCGGATCGTTAAACGTAGGAGTATCCTGAATCGTGTCAAAGTCGAACAACACCAGATCGGCCCACATGCCTTCTTTGATCTGTCCACGGTCCTGCAGTCCCAAGCGGGATGCCGGAAGACCCGTAATCTTGAAAATGGCCGTTTCCAGCGGGAACAGCTTGCGGTCACGACAATAATGAGCGATGACACGAGGAAATGTTCCGTACCAACGGGGATGCGGCTGACCGGGATAGTCCAGGGATACGGAATTTCCATCGGAACCGGGCATGACGTAGGGCTGCTGCATGATGTATTCGATATCATCTTCGCACATGCCGTAGTTGACTTCGTTGCATCTCCCCTTCTCTTCATGCACCAGATCGAAACAGGCGTCCGCCGGATCCACACCGCGAATCTCTGCGATCTCCTGAATGGATTTTCCCACGTACTTCTGGTTCTGGTCGCTGGCAGCATAGGCCAGATAAATATCTCCCCAGCGTCCCACGTGGCTGGCGTTGGATTCGTCCCGCAGTTTAGCTCTGGTCTCCGGATCTTCCAAACGCTTCAACAAGGCTTCCATACCGCCATCAAAGGCCCACTGCGGAATGTTGCTGTCCATGGTAGTGGCAGAAGCTTCGTAAGGATATTGGTCGGTTTTCACGTCCAATCCCTCTTCCCTGGCCCGTTGGATCATGGGGATGGTGATTTTACTCTTACCCCAGTTCTTCTTGTTTACGATTTTGTGATGACAGACCTGAAGCGGCGCTCCCGACCGGCGGCAGACTTCAATGGCTTCTTCCAGGGATTCCACGACGTGATCCCCTTCATTTCTCATATGAGTCTCATAAAATGCGCCGTAGGGAACCAGTTCCTTGCAGAGCTCCGCCATCTCCTCCACATCGGAATAACAGCCCGGCGGATAGATGAGGCCGCTGGACATGCAGAACGCACCGTCCTCCAATGCCTGACGCAGCGCACCCTTCATGACTTCCATCTCTTCCGGAGTGGGTTTTCGGGCTTCGAATCCCATAGCATAAATTCGAAGAGAGCCATGACCGACAGCCGTACCGAAATTGACGCTGGGACGTTTCGTTTCCAGATCATCCAAGTACTCTCCTACCGTTTCCCAGTTGTAGGGAAGATCTCCCACGTAGTCCTTCAACTGCTTTTTCTTTTCCGGATCGCGGCTGACGGGAGCCACAGACAGCCCGCAGTCGCCACCGATTTCCGTAGTGATTCCCTGCAGAATCCGGCTTTCCGCCTGAGGATAGCTGGGCAGAGTCACATCGCTGTGAGCGTGGATATCAATGAATCCGGGGGCAAGGTACTTGTCACCGCCGTCCACCACTTCCCTGCCCTCAAAATCCTGAAAGCTTCCCACCTTGCAGATACGTCCATCTTTAACAGCGACGCTTCCGCGAAACCAGGGAGCCGAAGTTCCGTCCAGGATTCTTACGTTTTTAATGATTAGATCGTACATGGAACACTCCTTTACATTTTTTTGTCTTTACACTTTTTGTTTTAGATATTCCATGACGTCAAACAACGACGGTAGGATCACACAGCTCAAACGTTCCATTTCTTCCGTAGGAGGAACCAGATCCGGTACCATAATGGCCGATAGACCGGCTCGACTGGCAGAGCGAATTCCGTTGTAGGAATCTTCGATGGCGAACGAACTCTGTGGTACGATCCCCAGCCCATCGCAGGCCATCAGGTAAATATCCGGCTCCGGCTTGCTCTTCTTCAACATATCACCGCAGGTCACGTGATCGAAGAAGTCGATCACACCCATCATGGTCAATTCCCTCCGTACGGTATCTTCCTGGGTGGAAGATGCCAGACCGATGAGAAAATCATTGGCTTTCAGGAACTTCAGAAGTTCCTTTACCCCGGGTTTAAACTTTAATTTTCCGGAATCCACCGCCTTCCAGTAGGCAGTACGCATGACGCTTTTCAAGCCTTCATAATCCAGATCGGCCCCGTACGTTTCCAAAAACAATTCCCTTGTGACGACGGCATTGATTCCGAGGCACCGTTTCGCCAACGGTTCGATGCCCGATAGGCCCCACTCTTCAGCTGCCTGTTTCCAGCTTTCCAGAACCAGAATTTCCGAATCCAGAATTACGCCGTCCATATCGAAAATAACGGCGCGCTTATTCATGGCATTCGCCTCCCGAAGTCTCCTTATCCTCCAATTCTCTGCGGCGTCTCTCCTGGTTGTGATACCAGTCCAGATAGCTTTGCAGAATGATTACCGCAGCCTGTTTATCGATGACCTTCTTCCGGTCCTTGCGCCGAACATCGGCCTCAATGAGCACGTTTTCCGCCAGCTTTGTAGTGAACCGCTCGTCCTGAAAGACGACTTCCACATCCTTCAATCCGGATGCGCACATCTTGTTGTACAGAAGCGTCTTAAAATCTCTTACCTTCTGGGTTTGGATGCTGTCGCTTCCATCCAACATCCTGGGAAGTCCCATGACGACGGTAGTACAGCCGTATTCTTTGATGAGGGCGATCACCTTGTCCGCATCCTTGCGGGCACCGATGCGTTCGATCGTGGTCACTCCCTGGGCCGTCATCAGCAGTGCGTCAGTAACTGCTACGCCGATCGTCTTATCTCCTACATCCAGCGAAATGAATCTCATTTACGTTCCTTTCTGTTTACATAATATACTTATTGTACTATTCGTTTTCTTCATCCGTCTGATCAGTACAAAAAACGCCGTACGGATTCCGTCGATATCAATCAAACGGTATCAGTCAAAAAAGAAAGCGGACATAAAAACACACTGTTTCATGTCCGCTGAATGCTTTATTTCTTCAAAAACGCCCGCAGCAATTCTTCCACCAGATCGTCGCGTTCGATGCGACGAATCAGATTTCTGGCGTTGTTATGTCCTGTGATATACGAGGGGTCGCCGGATAGGATGTAACCTACCATCTGATCGATGGCGTTGTAACCGCGTTCTTCCAGTGCATTGTAAACCGTTCTCAATATATCCTCAGTGGTCTGCAGATCGTTCTTATCCAGGCTGTTAAACAATATTGTACGCCGATCCTCCATCTTACATCACCTTCTTTCTCAATGATAGAAACATTATAACAAAAGTAGGAAGTGCGATACAAGGGATTCGCGGAGATTTAATATTGTTGTAACATTATCTTACAGTAAACTTTCAGCGACTGCAAATGCCTCCGGCAGCCTGGTCTTGTCCTTGGCGCCGGCCTGTGCCATATCTGCCTTTCCGCCGCCGCCGCCACCGGCAGCTGCCGCGATTTTCTTGATCATGTTGCCTGCATGATAGCCTTTTTCCAGCAGATCGTCGGTGACGGAAACCATCAGCGTTACCTTTTCGCCATTGACAGCAGCAAAGACCATGATCACGTTCTTTTCCTTCGCCTTGATCTCGTCGGACAGCTTCCGCAGATCGTTGATCTGTACGTCTTCAAACTGCTTGGTTACCAGACGGACGCCGTTGATCACCTTGGCGGACGCCAACATGGAATCCATACCGGAGCCCATGGCTTCCATCTTCATCTGTTCCATTTCCTTCTTCAGAGATCTGGCTTCTTCCGAAACGGCTTCCACCTTCTGCAGGAAGTTAGAGCTGTTGGCCTTTAACGTATCGCAGGCAGAGGCGATGGTAGCTTCCGCTTTTTCCAGGTGTTCCAGCACGGCGCGACCGGTCAGTGCTTCGATGCGGCGAACGCCGGACGCAACGCCGCTTTCCGACAGAATCTTGAACATGCCGATCTGACCGGAATTGGAGACGTGAGTACCTCCGCAGAATTCCATGCTGTAATCGCCAACAGAAACAACGCGAACCAGATCGCCGTATTTCTCGCCGAACAGAGCCGTAGCTCCCGTCTTCCGGGCTTCCTCCATGGTCATTTCCTGGCTGGTTACGGGCAGGAACTCCAGAATCTTCTCGTTGACCTTCTCTTCGACCTTCTTCAGATCCTCCCTGGAAACCGCCTCGAAATGGGTGAAGTCAAAGCGCAGCAAATCGTCGGTAACAGAGGACCCTGCCTGCTTTACATGATCGCCCAAAACATCCTTCAGAGCTCTCTGGAGAATGTGAGTGGCCGTGTGGTTTCGGGCTACGCTGTTGTGGTACTGGGGACATACGTGGCACTTCACCGCATCCCCTACCTTCACCGTTCCTACCTTCACCGTTCCCTTGTGGATGAAGACGCCGCGGAACTTGTTGGTATCCTCCACGGACAGCAAAGCGCCGTCTGCCTGGATCGTACCCAGGTCACCGGCCTGACCGCCGCCTTCTCCGTAGAACGTGGTCTGATCCAAAATCACCTTCACATCTTCACCAGCCGCTGCTTCATCCTTGGAAGCGCCGCCTGCAAAGATGGCCAGAACCTTGGCTTCGCACTGCAATCCTTCATAACCGAGGAATCTGGTCTGAGGATAGTCGCTGTACAGAACGGATTCATCAGCCCAGCCTGCTTCGGTGTCCGCCTTACGGGCAGCCCGGGCCATCTCCTTCTGCTGCTTCATCAGGGCGGCAAACCCTTCGGTGTCCACCGTGCATCCCTCTTCCGCCGCAATTTCTTCCGTCAGCTCCAGAGGGAAGCCGAAGGTATCGTACAGCTTGAAGACCTGCTGACCGGACAGCTGGTTCTTTCCTTCCGCCTTGATCGCTTCGATATATTCGGCGATGATGGCGCTGCCCTGGTCGATGGTGGATCTGAACTTTTCTTCTTCCACGGACAGGATCTTGTAAATGTAATCCGCCTGATCTCTCAGCTCTGGATAAGCATCGCCGGAAATCTCAATGACCTTCTTGGACAGTTCTGCCAGAAATGCTCCTTGGATTCCCAGAAGCTTTCCGTGACGGGCAGCCCGACGCAGAAGTCTGCGCAGAACGTAGCCTCTGCCTTCGTTGGAAGGAAGAATTCCGTCGCCCACCATGAACGTTACGGAACGGATGTGGTCGGTGATGATGCGAATGGAAATGTCGGTCTTGGCTTCACCCATGTGGTATTCCACGCCGGACACCCGAACTACCTCGTCC
The DNA here is from genome assembly GCA_017621195.1 of Bacillota bacterium. Taxonomy (GTDB): domain Bacteria; phylum Bacillota; class Clostridia; order Peptostreptococcales; family Anaerovoracaceae; genus RGIG446. The sequence goes on from JAGATO010000181.1 coordinate 8,440, forward strand.
AGGATGTAGCGGATGGTATCGATATCGAAGATGGAATCCACGCCCTGCATGATACAGGCCAGACGCTCCAGACCCATGCCGGTATCGATGTTGGGATGAGCCAACGGCGTATAATTGCCTTCTTCGTCCCGGTTGAACTGAGTGAATACGTGGTTCCAGAATTCCAGATATCTGTCGCAGTCGCAGCCCGGCTTGCAGTCGGGCTTGCCGCAGCCGTATTCCGGACCGCGGTCAAAGTAAATCTCGGAGCAAGGACCGCAGGGACCGGTACCGATCTCCCAGAAGTTGTCTTCCTTTCCTAAACGCACGATGTGTTCTTTCGGCATTCCGATGATATCGCGCCAGATGTGGAAGGCTTCGTCGTCGTCCTCGTAGATGGTGGCCCATACCTTATCCATCGGCATTTCCAGATGCTCGGTGATAAATTCCCAACCCCAGCGGATGGACTGTTCTTTGAAATAATCGCCGAAGGAGAAGCTTCCCAGCATTTCAAAGAACGTACCGTGGCGAGAAGTGATTCCCACGTTGTCGATGTCACCGGTGCGGATGCACTTCTGACAGGTGGTCATTCTCTTGCTTGGCGGCGTTTCCAGCCCGGCGAAGTACGGCTTCATGGGAGCCATACCGGAATTGATGATCAAAAGGCTCTTATCCTTGTCGGGGATCAGCGAAAAGCTTCCTCTGGCATAGTGATCCTTGGACTGGTAGAACGTCTTGAACATCTCTCGTAATTCGTTCAATCCAATGTTTCTCATGTGTGTAATTCCTCCGTTTATCTCCCTCATCGGGGAAGAATGAAATAAAAAAGCCCCGTCCCATAGGGACGAGGCAATGCTCGCGGTACCACCCTAATTTTCCGCAATCCGGCGTGTCAACCGTGAACGGACTCATTGGTCTGTCAGCTCGGAGGCAGCTTCTTCCGGTGCTTCGCAAAGGGCTTCCACCATCCCCTTCTCTCTGGAACGAACCGTATTCGGAGTACTCCTCCCCGTCATAGCCGACGTATGAAATTCATCTTTCTTATTATACGAAATCGACGCCGGCTTGTCAAGACATGGAATAATTCAGCTTATCCTATTCTCTGTGATCTGCCAGCCAGCGCATGGCAACGTAGGTGTAAGCAGCAGAACCTTCCCACAGGACGGAATCATCGAAGCTGGACTTGGGATTGTGAACGGACAGCAGGTAGCCGTCCTCCCGGCTTCCGGTGACCAGGTTCATGTTGACAGCGGGAACCTCACGGCTGACGAAAGCAAAGTCTTCGCTGCCGTTGCTGGCTTCTTTGACCAGCGCAACGTTCTCGGCGCCCACCAGTTCGGTCATATACTGCTGCGTACAGCGGGATACCTCTTCGTCCACTACGACGCAGGGGCAGTAGTCGAAGAATTCCACTTCCACTTCGCAGCGCAGCGCGCTTCCCACGCCCTTGGATATCTCTTCGATCCGCTTACGGATGTAGGATCCCATCTCCTCCGTGGGATCCACGGTACGGATGGTTCCCCACATTTCAGCAACGCCAGGGATGACGTTGGAGGTTTCTCCGGCCCGCACCTTGCAGGTGGTAAATACGCCGAAATCGTGGCCGTTGATCTCGCGGCTGTTGATCTCCTGCAGCGCGATGTGAATGTAGGCGGCAGCGGTCACCGGATCGATGGCTACGTGAGGCGTGGAACCGTGGCCTCCTTTTCCCTTTACGGTGATGTGGTACTGTTCACAGGAGGCCATGCTGATTCCGGGAGCCGGAACGAAGGCCATGCCGGTGGGCACAGGAGCGCCGATGGCCACGTGAATCATCGTAGCAGCGTCCGGACGGGGATTCTCCAAAACTCCGTTGTCGATCATATCTCTGGCACCCTGGAAGATTTCTTCCGCCGGTTGGAACATCAGCTTGACGGTACCTTCGATTTCGTCTTCTCTATCCTTGAGCAGCTTTGCGGCGCCCAGAAGCATGGTAGCGTGCATATCGTGGCCGCAGCCGTGCATTTTGTTGGGGGTTTCACTGGCGTAATCCAGACCGGTTTCCTCGGGCAGCGGCAGCGCATCCATGTCAGCCCGCAGCAGGAATGTCTTTCCCGGCTTCTTTCCACCTACAAGAACTACAAGGCCGGCCTTGCCGCAATCCTTCGGCTCGTAACCCAGAGCCTTCAGTTCTTCCCGAAGCCTGTCCACCGTGTATTTCAAGTCAAATCCGGTTTCGGGGTGACGGTGCAGATCCCGCCGGAATTCCTGCAGCTTCGGCTGCAATTCTTTCGCGTCTTTGAGCAGTGTTTCTTTCATTCTCTATACCTCCCAAACAGTGTAAATTCAATTTGTAGTTTATCATAGAATCCGGTGCCTTTCAATTGCGATACCTCCCTCTTTGCGATATAATAGTGGAAAAATGCGGTTTTCCGCAGCCATATCCTTATACATTCAGGAGGTTCCTATGAAATACGATACTCATTTTCTCATGACCGAATGGGATGCCATTCAATATGCCATCGACCAGGTCGGTTTTTTTCAACCGGAAGAATCGCTGACCTGCCGGGAAATCGGTGACGGAAACATCAACTACGTCTTTCGTATCGTCAGCGAAACCACAGGGCGTTCCCTTGTGATCAAGCAGGCCGATCAGCTGCTTCGCAGCGCCGGACGGCCGCTGGACACGAAGCACAGCCGCCTGGAAGCCGACATTCTGACCCGTGAAGACGCGCTGGTTCCCGGTCTGGTTCCCAAGGTATATCACTACAGCGAACCCATGTGCGCCATCAGCATGGAGGACATTTCCGCCTATGAAAATACCAGAACGGGATTGATGAACGGTCATATCTACCCCACCTTCGTTTCGGATATCGTGCGCTTTCTCACAGATACGACCGTTCCTACCACCGATCTGGTCATGGAGCCGAAGGCGAAAAAAGAGCTGGTGGTACAGTACGTCAATCCGGAGATCTGCGAAATCACCGAAAAGCTGGTTCTGGCTGAGCCCTTCGGTTCTCCCGCCGATGAAAACGAATACACGGCAGAAAACCGGGAGTACGTCACGGAACACCTCTATTTCAACCATGCTCTGCGCTCGGAAGCAGCTGTTCTTCGCAACAATTTCATGAACAACTCCCAGGCGCTGATCCACGGCGACCTTCACACCGGCTCCATCTTTGGAAACGACAGCGGTCTGAAGATCATCGATCCGGAATTTGCCTTCTTCGGCCCCATGGGATACGACAGCGGAAACGTGATCGGAAATCTGTTTTTCGCCCTCACATACTGGGAATTTCACGATCCCTCCAACGAGAAAATGATCGGCTGGCTTCGCTCTGCCATTGCTGACACCTTCGACCAGTTCGGAAAGCGCTTGGATCAACGCCTGGACGATCTGGTTCAGTTCGACCTGTATCGCGAATCGGCATTCCTAAAGAAATACGCCGCCGATATCATGGCCGATACCGTGGGCTATGCCGGAACGGAAATGATTCGCCGCACCGTGGGCAGCAGTA
>JAGATO010000182.1 GCA_017621195.1 Bacillota bacterium
ACTCCTGAAGCGCTTCCACGTGAGGGCAGGCGCGGAACAGCTTGATTGCCCGTTCGTCGGTCAGCTCCTGGATCTCCTGTTCAAACACCAGTAGGCCGCCCTTGGAGGTCTGGCCCAGCAGCGCTTCTACAGGCCCTACGTTTTCGCCGCCGCCGTTGGATTTCGCGATCTTCTCTCCCTGATACAGTCCGAAAGCGTAGGAACCTTCCCGGATCACCCGGTTGGCATCCACCTCGGGATACAGCTCCTTCAACGCTTTCCAGATGAAGTAGATCTGGGTGGAGCGATCCTTATAAGCCGACTTGACGGCCTGATGAAATTCTTCGATGGAGACGTCCTGATCGAAGTGCATGGAATCGATGAATTCTTTGATTTTCTCCTGGCTCATGGGGTACTTCCTTTCTCGGGCCAGAGGGGCCCCGGCGTTTTGTACAAATTCAGTATATCACAGCATGCGACAGGACGCCAGAACTGTTGCAAAGTCGAACATTCTATGGTAATGTATCTTGGGAGGATTTTAGACACATGATTCATCAATATAAATTAAACGGATTCAATATTGTACTGGACGTCTACAGCGGAGCGGTTCACGTGGTGGACGAGGTGGCCTACGACGCCATCCAGCTGTACGATCAGCTGGTGGGCGAGGCGGATCTGACCACGGAAACCCGCCGTGACATCGTCCTGGCGCTGTCGGAAAAGTACGAGGGCCGCATCGATCTGGGACTTCAGGATTTCTTCGACGTCATCGACGACATCGAAGAATTGAAAGCTCAGAAAAAGCTGTTTTCCAAGGATATTTACTCCGCTGATGCGGACAGGTTCAAGAGAAACCACACGGTGGTCAAGGCGCTGTGCCTCCACGTGGCTCACGCCTGCAACATGGCCTGCGATTACTGCTTTGCCGGAAAGGGCGAATACCACGGCGGGGACATGGGACTGATGAGTTTCGACGTGGGAAAGCGGGCGCTGGACTTCCTGATGGACAACTCCGGCAGCCGCGTCAACCTGGAAGTGGACTTCTTCGGCGGTGAGCCGCTGCTGGACTGGGGTGTGATCAAGCGGCTGGTGGCTTACGCCAGAGAGCAGGAGCCCAAACGCAACAAGAAATTCCGGTTCACTCTGACCACCAACGGCATTTTGCTGGACGACGAAGTGATCGAGTTTGCCAATAAAGAGATGTATAACGTGGTATTGAGCCTGGACGGAAGAAAAGAGGTCAACGACCGGTTCCGCGTACTGAAGGACGGAACAGGGACCCACGATCTGATCCTGCCCAAGTTCAAGAAGCTGGCCGACAGCCGAAATCAAGAAGGCTATTACATGAGAGGAACCTACTCCCACTTCAATACGGACTTCACCAACGACATCTTCTATATGGCCGATCAGGGTTTCAAACAGCTGTCCATGGAGCCGGTGGTTGCCGCGGGCGACAGCCCCTACGCCCTGACGGAGGAGGATCTGCCGGTGCTGTTTGAGCAGTACGAGATTCTGGCGAAGGAGATGATCCGCCGCGATATCGAAGAGGAGAAGAACGGAGACGGAAACAGCTTCACGTTCTACCATTATATGATCGACCTGACCGGAGGTCCCTGCATCTACAAGCGGATTTCCGGCTGTGGTTCCGGAACGGAGTACATGGCGGTGACTCCCAGCGGCGACCTGTATCCCTGTCACCAGTTCGTCGGCGAAGAGGAATACAAGATCGGAACCATTTTCGACGGGATTCAGAATCCCCAGGTGCAGGAGGAATTCGCCGCCTGCAATGTCTATACGAGAAAGGAATGCCGGGATTGCTGGGCACAGCTTTACTGCAGCGGCGGCTGTGCGGCCAATGCCTACCACGCCACCGGAAGCATCAACGGCGTTTATGAATACGGCTGTCAGCTGTTCCGCAAGCGGATCGAATGCGCCATCATGGTGAAGGCGGCGGAAGCGGCGCGGCTGTAGCGGAGCGAAGGATAAGGAGGAAACGACGATGCATGTTGAAGTGAAGAAATTTGAAACCAAGAAAGAAACGTATGCATACCTGAACGAACAGCTCAAGCTGCAGGTGAAGGACATCAGAAACGACGTGGCCAACATGGCCAATGCCTCCGCTCTGATCTATCTGCTGCTGGACGATCTGAACTGGGCCGGCTTCTATCTGATGAAGGACGGCGCTCTGGCGCTGGGACCGTTCCAGGGAAAGCCTGCCGTTGTGGATATCGCCGTCGGCGCCGGCGTCTGCGGAACCTGCGTGAAAGAGGGCGTTACCCAGGTGGTGAAGGACGTTCACTGCTGCTGCAATCACATCGCCTGCGATATCTCTTCGGCTTCGGAGATCGTGGTTCCCATGTATAAGGACGGAGCCATCGTCGGTGTTCTGGACATGGACAGCCCCTATCCCGGTCGGTTTGATGACGAGGACAGAGAGGGACTGGAACAGTTTGTGGAAATCCTGCTGAAGTACATCTTCTAACCGACGTGTACGGAATGCGACCGGAAAGCGGAGAACATCCGGCGGAGCGAAAGCGAGACGAGGAACAAGTGATAGACGAAACGAAAGAGAAACGAGAAAAGCGGAAGGTGACGGAAGTGGTGGCTGCCCTGATCTGGGACGGCGACCGGTTTTTGGCGTGCCAGCGGCCGGCCCATAAAGCCCGCGGACTCCTGTGGGAGTTCGTCGGCGGAAAGGTGGAGCCGGGGGAGACGAAGGAAGACGCTCTGATCCGGGAATGCCGGGAAGAGCTGGCGGTTACCGTTGAAGTTGGACCTGTGTTTATGGAGGTGCTTCACGAATATCCGGATCTGACCGTTCATCTGACGCTGTTTCACGCAGTGCTTTCGGTGGACAGCGGACAGCCGCAGCGGTTGGAGCACAACGACATCCGATGGATCACCGTGGAGGAGATCCCTCAATACGAATTCTGCCCGGCGGACGAAGACATCCTGAAACGACTTCGGGAGAGCGGCGGGCAGCGAACGATTGCCACGCAGCAGTAGCGGCGGGCAGTGAAGAAACGCACATAACATACCAAGGAGGAGGTCGAACCGTTGGTTCAGGCGCTGATACTTTTTGCAATTACTTATATTTTGATGCTGGCCTTTCAGGGCTACCGTCCCATCATCGCCATGGGGTCGGCCCTGGTCTTCGTGGCCAGCGGGATGCTTCCCGTGGAGGAATTCCTGGGATACGTGGATTTTAACGTTCTGCTGATGATCGCAGGAACCATGGGAACGGTGGCGCTGACCATCCAGTCAAAGATGCCCAACCTGATGGCGGACCTGCTGTTGGACCGGGTGCCCAACGTCAAGTGGGCCATCGTCATGCTGGCGCTGTTTGCCGGTATCGTCTCGGCGTTCATCGACAACGTGGCAACGGTGCTCATGATTGCGCCCATCGCTTTGGCCATCGCTGAAAAGCTGGAGATCAGCCCGGTGAACATGGTCATCGCCATCGCCGTTTCTTCCAACCTGCAGGGAGCGGCAACCCTGGTCGGCGATACTACGGCCATCATTCTGGGCGGCTACGCGGGCATGGACTTTCTGGACTTTTTCGCCTATGAGGGACGGCCGGGTATCTTCTTCGCCGTGGAGCTGGGAGCGCTGCTGTCGGCGGTCATTTTGCTGTGGCTGTTCCGCAACGAATCCTCCCCGGTGGAGCCCACCGTTCACACGGAAGTGACGGACTACGTTCCAACGATCCTGCTGTTCGGCACGGTTCTGGCGCTGATCGTCGCTTCCCTGATTCCGGGGACTCCAGCCATGATCAATGGCATCATCTGCATTACCATCATGCTGATCGGCGCGGTGTACAACGCACTGCGGACGAAAAGCTTCGTCGGATTTCTGGAGCCGATCAAAGAAATCGACTTCGAAACACTGTTTTTGTTGTTCGGCCTGTTCATCGTGGTGGGCGGAATCACGAAGATGGGAGTGGTGGATGCCATCGCAGCGCTGTTCTCCCGCATCGGCGGCGGCAGCCTGTTCATCATCTACACGCTGATCGTCTGGATGAGCGTCCTGTTTTCGGCGTTCATCGACAACATCCCCTACGTGGCAACCATGCTACCCGTGACTCAGGGGATCGCAGCTGCCATGGGGATCGATCCCACGATCCTGTACTTCGGGTTGCTGAGCGGAGCTACCCTGGGCGGGAATCTGACGCCCATCGGCGCTTCGGCCAATATCACCGGCATCGGCATCCTGCGCAAGGAGGGCTGGGAAGTGCGAAACGTGGATTTCCTGCGCATCGGTATCCCCTTCACGCTGGTGGCGGTCATTCCGGCCTACATCTATTTCTGGATCTTCTATCGGTAATGTGAAAAAACAATGCAAATGCAGAAAATGCAGCTGAGGCTTATAGCTTCAGCTGCATTTGTTCTTGTGGCCGGAATTATTCCGGTTTTTCATTGAAATACCTGTTACATTTGTAACATTTGCAATAAAAAATGATAAAAATTTTGTGCAAAAGTTTTTTTTAGGAAAATGTGCTATAATGAGGCTGTGAAATGGGAGATGACTTCCCGTGAACATAAGCTTTCGCATCGTTTATGGAAGGGAAATTTTGTAATACCATCAAGAGAATCAACGATTGAAAAATATAAGGAGGGAACGAGGAAATGCGTGATCAAAAGCGGCAGAAAAAGAAAGGGCCTGCCAAGTTGTACAGCTTTCTTCTGGCGCTGTGTTTGATGGCCGGGATGGGAGCGTATTTCGCCTATGCGGCGGGAACGGGAGCGGACAACCAGAAGCTGCATAACGGCAGCTTTGAAGCGGGCCAGACGTGGATCGGAAATTACCAGCAGCGGAACCAGAGCCTGATTCCGTATTGGAACACGACAGCCACCGATGAGAGAATCGAACTGTTCATGGCAAACAGCGATTATTATATTTCCAATGTAACGCTGACACCCAAGGAGGGAAGTTATGCGGCGGAACTGAACGCGGATGAAGAGAGTACGCTGTATCAGAATGTAAACACCCTGCCGTCCAGCGTCTATGAATGGGGATTGGACCACGGTGCCCGCAACGGTACCGATACCATTGCGCTGATCATCGGACCGCAGCAGAGCATCGATCCTTCCAAACCCAGCAGAAACGGCCGGGACCAGCTGATGCAGATGGTGGACTGGCTGATCGAACATGGGAAGACCTCGGTGAAAACGTCGGCTGGTCTGGGTGAACAACTGACGGTCTACAGCAAACAGTTCGGAGCAAGCGGTACCTTCCAGGATAACGCGGATGACAACTGACGCCCAGCTCCGTCTACACGGAGGAATGGAAGATCTGGATCATGGCCAGCCAGCGGGCGACCAGCGGAAACAACCCTTGGAATTCCTACGGTTCCAATGCGGACGATGGATCCGGATCCGGAAGTGGGGGCGGCCTGGGTGGCATCTCGCTGGATCTCACCAAGTACTACCACTACACCGTTCCGGCGGGACAGACCCATGCCATGTTCGCCTTCGTCTCCGTGGGATATGTGGATTCCATCGCATCGGCCGGCATGGCCAATACTTACGGAAACTTCCTGGACGGTGTCCACTTCCAGCTGTACCATCCGCTGTCCGGAAGCACTACGCCCCACGGCAGTGCCGTGGTCAGCAGCAGCGACGGTTCCTCGGAAGGGACAGGTGCTTCCTCTGGTCACCAGGTAACGGTGGATAATTCTCTGGCCACCTACGTGATAGACGGTCAGACGCTGGAACTGCAGGCTGTCGTCACCGGCGTTGTGAGCGGATCCACTGCCACGGCCAACAGCGGCTACTTCTTCGCGGGATGGTACGACAACGCGGAAGGCACCGGAACGCCGGTGAGCACCGAAGTTACCTTCACCCCGCCAAAGGCCAACGCGGCGTATTATGCCAAGTTCGGAACGAAGAAGACCGTGGTGATTACGGTGAACGGAAACAATGACACGGTGTCGTACGACGGAACGGAGCACAGCATCAGCGGCTACAGCGTATCCTATACGGTCAACGGAACAGCCGTACCCTGTCCCGCAGGCATTGTGCTGACGCCCAATGCTTCGGCGGATGCCAACGCCGTTGCCAGGGGCACCAATGTGGTGACGGACGGTTATTCCATGGCGCTGAGCGAAGCGGACTTTACGGTGACGGACACCTCGGCGGAATACGGCTACCGGTTGATCGCCAATCCCGGCAAGCTGACCATTACGCCCATTGCGGTGACCATCGATATCGTAGGAAACACCGATACAAAGCTATATAACGGCAGCGCGCAGAGCGTGACCGGTTACACAATCACAAGTACCGTTCCGGACGGAATCGTCGTTTCGCTGAAAAGCGGGTTCGGCGCCGTGGCCAGCGGAACCGATGCCAGAGATACGAAATACATGATGGGACTGAGCGCGGACAGCTTCGATGTGACCGGAGCAAGTGCCGGAAATTACAGCGTGACGCTGCACGTGACCGACGGATGGCTGCTCATCACCCGGTCCGATCGGCCCTCTACCGGTTTCAGTGCCGACGGCTACAGCGGTCAGTACGATGGAAACCCCCATGGCATTACGGTGCACCGTACGCCGCAGACGGGTGATGTGGTTTACTACAGTACCACCGGACTAACCGGCGGCTGGAGCACTACCGCGCCCACCTGCACCGATGTGACGGGCGGAGACATCACCGTTTACGTTAAGGTGGAAAATCCCAACTACGCGACGGTGAGCACTCAGGCGACCATCACCATCACGCCGCGTCCCGTGACCATCGGCGTAAACAACGCGGAAAAATATTACGGCGGGACGGATCCGGCCTTTACCGGAACCATCACCGCAGGATCGCTGGTCCATGACGGCGATCTTGGCACGATCAGCTATCGCAGAATCATCGGACCCGGCGGCGACGAAACCGTCGGCCTCTACGATGATGTTTTGACGGCGGATGATACCGCCAATTCCAATTACATTGTGACGGTGGTTCCCGGCGATTTCCGGATCAAGACCGTCACCGTTCCCAGCACTTCCGTCTCTGCCACCGGCGGATCCCGCATTTTCGACGGAACCCCCCCTGGCAGCCAGCGCGCAGGTTCACGGAGCCGATGGCTACACCGTTTACTATAAGGTGACCGGAGGAAATTGGACTACCGTGGCACCCAGCGTGACCGATGTGTCCCAGGGCGTGGTGACGGTTTCCGTCAAGGCGACCAAGACAGGCAGCGCCGATCTGACCTGCGGCGACGTGACCATCGCCGCCAAATTCAGCCAGGTGGTATACAACGGCGGAAACAGCTTTGCCGACACGCCGGAGAGTCACTGGGCTGCGCGATTCATCTCTCTGGCGGAGAATCAGGGCTGGGTCAACGGCTATCCCGACGGAACGTTCAAACCGGACCAGAGAATCACCCGCACCGAGGCCATCACTCTCATCAATCGCGTTCTGGAACGGGCCACAGAGACGGGCCACATGGCTGAGGAAATGGTCCCTGGTCCGACAATCCTGCCGGAACCTGGTACTACGAAGCGATTCAGGAGGCAACCAACTCTCATAAGTACGTGCGTCTGACGACGGTGGTCCCCGGCCAGGATTACTACTACGAAAAATGGGAGAGTGTGGAACCGACACCCAACTGGTCTGCTCTGGAAAAGAGTTGGTCCACGGCCAACAGTAAATAAGCGTGACAAACCGCAAAAGAAGGAGCGGACGCATCCATGCCTCTCTTGCGATTGCTCTGTTGATTATGTATATTTTTCTTAAACGGACTTGTCGAGTGGAGGCTAAGGACTTGCCAAAATGAGAAATCTATGCCTCTCTTCTTCCTGATGGGACATAAGCGGTTGAGTAAGAGAAAAGAAAGGCAGTTCCGCGATGAAGGAAAAATTTCAATACAACTGGATAGGAAATATTTTGCTGTTTCTGCTCGCCGCCATATGTGTGTTTTTCGTAGTACAGAAGAGTAATCAGGCATCTCTGTCTAAGCCGCTTCGCCAGACGATTACCGGAGAATACAGCCGGGATGAGGACGAGGTGGAGTTCCGCCTGCACAACCCCCACACCATGGCAACAGCAGCGCATACCGGGATTTTCTGAATGCGCAATGTGGGCGGTATCGCCCAGACGGAAGCCCAGAAAAGCTCAGACCTCTTTATGAAATGCCGCTACCTCGATGAGATCACCGGGGGACGCGGCATTGTGTTTTCCACCGGCACTCCCATCAGCAACTCCATGGTGGAGCTATACACCATCCAGCGGTACTTGCAAATGAACGCCTTGCAGGAACAGGGCTTGCAGCACTTCGACTTCTGGGCGGCCAACTACGGTGAGACAGTCACCGCTATTGAGCTGTCCCCGCGTTGGCGGTTGACGCTGACACGATCGTCGTGACCGAGGATGGGTACAGCGGAACGCTGAAAATCCCTGCCATCAGCCTGACCGTGAAGCTTTATCAGGGTACGGACAGCACGGCATTGACCAAGGGCGCAGGGCATTTCTCCAGCACCTCCATCTGGAACGGCAATGTGGCCTTTGCCGCGCATAACCGTGGCGTGGCAAACCACTTCGGCAAAATATACACACTGTCTATTGGCGATAAGATCACCTATACCACCAAACTCGGCACCCGCACCTACGAGGTCTATTCCGTGTCGAAGATCTCCGTCGACGATGTGTCCGTGCTGAATGACAGCGCAGACAGTATCCTTACCCTTGTGACCTGCGTGAGAAACGAGCCGGATTATCGCTGGTGTGTGCAGGCTTGGTAGAAATCGACTTGATATTAAAAACTTCGTCAAAATAAAAGTTATTAACATTGATACTAATAACTTTGCTTAAAGCAAAGGAGGTGGTATAATGGCTGCAAAAGGTGGTGACCATTCTATGGAGTTGAAAAACAGATCGCAGTACCTCGATAAACTCATCTCCGTTCAGGATATGGAGGTCATTAAAGTTGTGACTGGTATTCGGCGCTGCGGAAAGTCCAGTCTGCTGAAGCTGATGATGGAGCATTTGCGGGGTCAGGGGATCACAGAGGAACAGATCCTTGCGATAAACTTTGAGTCCATGCAGTTTTCTGACATGGACAGCAAAGGGCTTTATCAGTTTGTCATGGAGCGAGCGCCCAAAGGAAAGCGGCTCTATATCTTCCTGGACGAAGTGCAGAAAGTGAAAGACTGGCAGAACGCAGTGAACTCTTTCCGCGTGGATCTGGATTGCGACATCTATGTGACTGGCTCCAATGAGTAACTGCTTTCCTCTGAATTGTCCACTTATTTGTCGGGGCGCTATGTGGAGATCAGGATGCTGCCCCTGTCTTTCCGCGAGTTTCTGGACTTCCACGGCTATTTGCTGGAGGAGTACAAAGCACCCAACGGCACCATGAAAAAGCGCGCCAAAGGCCAGGATGGCGAGACGTATGAGCTGCGAGACCTGTTTGAAGCCTACGCGCAGTTTGGCGGTATGCCCTCACTGGCAGAGTCCAGTCTGGATCAGGAAAAGGCCAATATGCTGCTGGACGGTATCTACTCAGCCGTTGTGGTGCGCGACATTTTGGAACGGGGCAGGCGCAAGGAACAACGAGCTGTTACCGACGCCCTGCTGCTTCGCAAAATTATCCTGTTTCTTGCCGATAACATTGGCAACAACACCTCGGCGGCATACATCGGGCGCACCCTTGTCAGCGAAGGGCTGCTGGATGACGGCAGAAAAACCAAACCGGCAGTGCAGACGATCTCGGCGTATATTGACGCACTTCTGGAGTCCTATATTTTCTATGAGGTCAAGCGGTTCGACATCAAGGGCAAGGATTACCTGCGGACGCTGGGAAAATACTATATTGTTGACCCCGGCCTTCGCACTTATCTGCTGGGCAACCGGGGCGGCGATGTGGGGCATATTCTGGAAAACATCGTGTACTTTGAATTGCTCCGCCGTGGCTACGAGGTAGCAATCGGCAAGATTGGCGAGAAAGAGATCGATTTTATCGCAACCAAGATGAATGAGAAAAAGTATATCCAGGTCACAGACAACATGAACGCGCCGGAGACCCGTGCCCGGGAACTTGCACCGCTACAAGCAGTCCGTGATAACTATGAGAAGATCGTGATCGCCATGGATTGTGATTTGATCAGCGATGTAGAAGGCATCAAGATCGTGAAGGCGTTGGACTTCCTGCTAAGCGATTCATAAGTTGAAAAATCCGCTCTGAGAAATCGGAGGCTGAACCCGGGATACAGAAAGAGCCTTTCGCAAAGTCTGCCACTTTGCGAAAAAGCGGAGAGAATCCCGCATGATACTGCACTTAATACCCAGGCATGACGGCTGTTTCTGACGGCGAATTCCATTTCACGCACTTTGGGCCCTGCCGGGGGAAACTAATGTGTTGACTGCGCAAATGTAGCTGCGCTTCTGCTGCATGCTGGGATGCACATAGATCTGGAGTGTGGTTTTGACGTTGGAATGGCCGAGGATCTCGCTCAGCGCTTTGGCGTCCGCGCTGCAATCGACAACGTGAAGGCTCTGCTGGCTGCACTGCCTGACAGCAGCAAGGCCGCCGATGGGCAGGTCAAAGCTGCCAAGAGGGAAATTGAGGCTGCGGACCGTGCCTACAAGGCCCTGACCGACGAGCAGAAGGGCTACATCACCGTGGGTGACGTTGCCAACTACAATGAATTGGTAGAGCGCCTTGCTAAGCTGACCAAAACATCCGCAAGCACCATCACCGGCAACCAGACCGTACCCGGCAGCTCTGTAATCGAGCCGACCACCACAGTCAAAGGCAGCAGCGCAACGGCAACTGTCACCGACAAGACAGTCACAAGCGCGATTGAAGCCGTGAAGGATTCGAACGAGACGGCAATCACCATCGTGCCCACGGACATCGGCAATGCAAAAAATGTCAGCGTAATGCTGCCCAAGACCGCCGCTCAGAGCATTGTGGACGACACAAACGTCTCCCTTGTCATTGAGACAAACGACGGCAATGTGACCATCTCCAATGATGCGCTCAAGTCCATTGCGGCTCAGGCGATCGGAGACAGTATCACCATCACGGTGGAGCAGAAAACGGCCGCAGATGTAGCGGACAAGAGCATTGACACCACGGATGCCGTTGTTGTGGAAGTCACGGTTACCTCCGGCAGCACGGCGGTCACGGAATTCGGCGGAAAGAGCTTGACTATTTCCATCCCGGCGGGCAGACTTCCGTCCATTTTTCCCAGGACCCTTTTGTCCTTTGTGATATGTCTTCAAAATAATATGAGCAAATAGGAATAAAATAGTTTTTTGAAAGAAGGCATGTTATAATGAAACCACTAAATTGGAACATTTGGTCCATGGTCAACAGCAAGTAAACGCGACAAACCGCATCGGAAAGGAAGGTGTCGCCTGTGAATTATCCGAAACCGTTATCGAAAAAGACGTTGGAACGTCGGTACCGTGAGGCCGGTATCGACGAAGTCAAGAGCCAGTTTCTCCACAAGCTGTTCTTGGCGGCAGCCAACCTGTATGGCGTCATTTCCCTGCGCGATCTGTGGAAAGTCTGCAGGGAGGTGAAAGAACAGTACGGGGTGGATGACATCAGACGCAAGGATTTGATCGCCTTTTCTTCCCTGGTTCGCCGGGAAGAAGTTCCTTATTACGTGTTTGAACTGGACGAGATCTATCTGCAGGAAAAGCGGGCGGACTTGGACCGGGAGATTGTGGCTCAGGGCCTGATCGGCTCCGGCTTTGGAAAGTGGAATCGCTATTATCGGCTGGTGGATGAGCAGGCGGATAAATCCTACTGTCTGCCGGAGGACCTGCTGGCCTTTGCAGAACCGGTGCCTTTGCCGGAGGAAACGCGGCTTTTGGAGTTTCTCAGCGGGCTGGAGGTGACGGCTACCCATTCGGAGACGCCCTTCGGACGGAGCGTGGAATGCGAGCACGTGGGAAAAAAACTGGGACAGTTTTCCTTCCGCAACTGGATGGAGCAGTTGGATTATCGGTATCACGAAAAGAAGGCGGAGGAGAACCCGGCTCGCAACGGCTCAAAACTGGCGGAATTGGAGGCGTGGACCGGTGGCAGCGAAGCGGAAAAGATAGTTCGACATTACTGTGAAAGCTGCAAGCTGGGGTTTATTACGCCCATGAGCAGTATCGAGGATGTGATTAGTGAACTGTACGAAGTGGGCGTCCGACTGACGAAGGAACAGCTGGAGTCGCTGGTGGGACTGCTGATACAGCTGAACAACCGAAGCCATCTGTGGTGCAATCGAGGCTGGAAGCCGGAGGCGCTGACCGTGGATTCGCTGAAACAATACGAAGAACGTTTCCGCTGAGCAAGGCGGGACGTAAAGAGTGGCATAAAGTGGAGCATAAAATGGAAAGGACCGTTGGCGGAGAACGCCAACGGTCCTTTCTGCTTGTGATGCTGGCGGGTAGTGCCAGCAGTCCTTTCAGTTTATGATGTTAGCGCCGCGGATCGCGCGACGCTTCCGACAAAATTTCAGTGGATCAAGTGGCGCTCAGGAGGAGGCGACCGATCAAGGTACAGAGATGAGTGCTCTGAGTAAGGCAAACGTGCGGTTTTCTATATTTTTTTTCATGATGAATACAAAAAGATAGGAGAAATATGAAAATCTATATTTTTGATCTTTTGACGGCTAAATTATAGACCTTTTTGCATTTTCTATAAATCGGTGATGAGTTCAAGCTATTGTATAGGAGTTTTTGAGATTATCCTAGAAAATCGCTTTGTGAGAAACAAAAAATATAGCGAAATGAGAGAAATGTAATAATCTGTTACAAAAAATGAAAAAAATACACAAATGACCCTATAAAATAGCGAATCAAAAA
>JAGATO010000183.1 GCA_017621195.1 Bacillota bacterium
CCAGGAACAGTGTGCGGCGCGAATGGACGTGGGAAGGGCCACGGTCCAGGCGGTATATGCCGCGGCCAGAACGAAGCTGGCCCGCTTTCTGGTGGAAGGAACGAGACTGGAAATCGATGGCGGAAATTACGAATTGAGCGTCGACCCCCAGAAGAATGCCAATGTGGAAGGGTGCGGAAAAGGAGAAAGAAACATGAAAATTGCAGTTACGTATGAAAACGGTATGATCTTCCAACACTTCGGTCATACGGCACAGTTCAAGATCTATCAGGTGGAAGAAGGAAAGGTGGTCAGCTCTCAGGTAGTGGATACCAACGGTAGCGGCCACGGAGCGCTGGCCGGTTTTCTGAAGGGATACGGCGTTGACGTTCTGATCTGCGGCGGCATCGGCGGTGGTGCCAGAAACGCTCTGGCGGAAGCCGGAATCCAGCTGTACCCCGGCGCCGTAGGCGAAGCGGATGTTCAGGTAGCCTCTCTTCTGGAAGGAAGCCTGTCCTACGATCCGGACACGGTTTGCCACCATCATCACGATCACGGCGAAGGCCACAGCTGCGGCGATCACGACGGTCATTGCCACGAATAGTCTCGATTTTTGTCACGGAGATGGCTGCGTGGTGATCAGCTTCTGCCAGTGGCCGCTGAGATAGCGGGCGGAGAAGCAGATGCCGCGGAACAGCCAGTCGATGGTCATAGCGATCCAGACGCCCAGAAGACCCAGGTCCATCCAATCCGCCAGAACGTAGCTGAAAGCGATGCGGAAGGCCCACATGGAGAACACGGCTACGATCATGGTGAACTTCACGTCGTTGGCCGCCCGAAGGGCATTGGGCAGCGGGAAGGACGGAGCGTAGATCAGGATGCAGCAGACGTTGTAATACAGGATCACTGTCCTGGCCAGCTGAGTCGCTTCCGGCGACAGGTTGTAGAAGTGAAGAATGGGTATGGTCAGCAGCGCTACGATGGTATTGGACAGGAACAGGATGCCGTAGACCAGCTTCATCAGCTTTTTTACGTAGTACTTCGTCTGGGGAATGTCGCGGGCGCCCACGCACTGAGAAACGACGGTCAGAATGGCGTAGCCGATGGCCGTGCCCGGCAGGTACGCAAAGGTGACGACGTTGTTGGCGACGGCGTTGGCGGCGATGGAAGCCGTGCCGAAGCTGGCCACCAGACTGAGGATGACGATCTTTCCCAGATGGAACATACCGTTTTCCAACCCGTTGGGAACGCCGATGTAGAGGATCTGCTTCAGTATGGAGCCGTTCGGACGGAGACTGAATCGCTTGGGAAGGTGGATCTTCAGTTGAGGATCAGCTAAGAGCTTGATGATGAAAACGCAGCCCACGATGCGGGAGATCAGCGTAGGAATGGCGATGCCTTCGATGCCGCAGTGAAAGCCGAAGATCAAGATGGCATTTCCCGCCAGATTGATTCCGTTCATCATCATGGCGGTAATCATGGAGATGCGGGAATTGCCCATGGAGCGGAATACGGCGGCACCGGCGTTGTAAACCGCGATGAAGGGAATGGAGACAACGACGATCATCAGGTAGATGCGGCAGTTGTTCAGAACGACCGCTTCGATGTCGCCGAAGACTTGATGCATCAGCGGTTCACGGAGCAGAAAGACCAGAGCCATGATGACGGTGGACAGCGCCGTGACAAACAGCACCAGCTGATTGGCAGCCCGGCAGGCGCCGTCTTCGTCGCGACGGCCCAGGGCCTGTCCGGCAACTACGGCTCCGCCGGTTGCCAGGGCGGCAAACACGTTGATCAGCAGCAGAAAGACCGAGTCCACCAGAGATACGGCGGATACGGCGGCTTCGCCGACGGTGGCTACCATCAGAGAATCGGCCAGGCCGACGAAGCACTGCAGAAATTGTTCGATGATCAGAGGGAGGATCAGACGCTTCAGATCCCGATTGGAAAATAATAGATTCATACCTTTACTCTTTCGTTTGGATACTCTCACGTTATTTCAAAGACCCGTTTCTGTGGGTCGGTTTTATAGTACCACCATCGAAAGAGAATCTCAAGTAGGGTTTATTTTCTTTCTTTTGCGCGGACCAGTTCGATGGCTTCTTTGCCGGTCAGATGTTCCAGAGTGATTTCCACGATGCAAAGGGCGGAGAAGGAACCGTCAATCTCCTTTTCCAGTCTCGCATCGTCTTCTTCCGGAGAGTATTTGGAAGCCAGAAGGCGGATGGCCCGGCGCTTTTCCTCGGGATCGTCCA
>JAGATO010000014.1 GCA_017621195.1 Bacillota bacterium
CCCTTACATCACATCATCCATCATCATGCAGCTTCTGACTATCGCAATTCCGAAGCTGGAAGAAATGCAGAAGGATGGAGAGGATGGACGTAAAAAGATCGCTGAAATTACCAGATATGTCACCGTGGCTCTGTCTCTGATCGAGTCCACTGCGATGGCAATCGGTTTCGGCCGTCAGGGTCTGATGGAGGAGTATAACGCGCTGAACGTTCTTACGGTTATCTTTGCTCTTACTGCAGGCAGTGCATTCCTGATGTGGATCGGTGAGCGCATTACGGAAAGCGGTGTTGGCAACGGTATTTCCGTTGTACTGACAATTAACATCATTTCCCGTATTCCCAGCGATCTGTCAAGTCTTTTCAACCAGTTTGTGGTTGGTAAGCCTGTAGCGGTAGGTGCTCTTGCAGTCGTTATTATCCTTGCAATCATCGTTGTAATGGTAGTACTGGTAATCATGTTAAATGATGCCTATAGAAAAATCCCTGTACAGTACGCGAAGAAAATTCAGGGTCGGAAGATGGTGGGCGGCCAGTCAACCTATATTCCGCTGAGAGTTAACACTGCAGGTGTTATCCCGATCATCTTTGCACAGTCCATTTTCCAGATGCCTCTCATCATCAGCCAGCTGGCTGGCTATAAGGGCACAGGAGTATGGGGACAGGTTTTGAAATTTTTAAATTCCAGTTACTGGTGTAAGCCCAGTGACCCGGTATATTCCATTGGCCTGGTGGTATACATTGTGTTGGTAATCTTCTTTGCTTACTTCTACACATCCATCACCTTCAATCCGATGGAGATTGCGAACAACATGAAAAAGCAGGGCGGCTTCATTCCCGGCATCAGACCCGGCAAGCCCACCAGCGAGTATCTGAATCGTATTCTGAATTATCTTGTATTTATTGGTGCATGCGGTCTTACCATTATTTGTGTACTTCCGTACGTGTTTAACGGAGTGTTCGGCGCGAGCGTTTCCGTTGCAGGAACAAGCCTTATCATTATTGTAAATGTTCTGATTGACACCATGAAGCAGCTGGAATCTCAGATGATGGTTCGCAATTATAAAGGCTTCTTAAACGACTAAAGTTATGGGTGGGACAGGACGGTAACGTTTCTGTCCTACTGTCGTTTTATGAACTTTTTAAAAATTATGACAGTAAATGTTAAAATCGACAGAATTTGAATAAACCCAAAGAGGAATCCGTTATGAAAATTATTATGTTAGGCGCTCCCGGCGCAGGCAAAGGAACACAGGCAAAGATGATCGCTGAAAAGTACAGCGTTCCCCATGTTTCTACAGGTGACATTTTCCGCGCAAACATCAAAAATGGCACAGAGCTCGGCATGGAAGCGAAGAAGTATATGGATCAGGGACTTCTGGTTCCCGATGAACTGACCGTTCGCATCCTGCTTGACAGAGTAGCGAAGGATGACTGCAAGAACGGCTACGTTCTGGATGGATTCCCGAGAACAATTCCTCAGGCACAGGTGCTCGACGAGGCGCTGACCAAACTTGGCGACAAGATTGATTATGCGATCAATGTGGATGTTCCCGATGAAAACATTATCAAAAGAATGTCCGGCAGACGCGCATGTCTGACCTGTGGCGCAACCTATCATATTGAGCATATCCCTCCGAAGAAGGAAGGCATCTGCGATACCTGCGGAAGCGAGCTGGTGCTCAGAGACGATGACAAGGCAGAAACCGTGAAGAACCGCCTGGATGTATATCACAAACAGACACAGCCTCTGATCGATTTCTATTCCGAAAAAGGCGTTTTAAAGGCCGTTGACGGAACTCTTCCTATGGAAGAAGTGTTCGCTGCAATCACAGCGATCCTTGGCTGATATGTTATTTTTTGAAGTAAGCTGCAGCTGTTCGGTTTCGGACAGCTGCAATTCGGAGGTTTACAATGTCTGTTTCAATTAAATCTGCCAGAGAAATCGAATTGATGAGAGAGGCCGGAAGACTTCTCGCTCAGGTTCATGAAGAGCTGGGAAAGGCGATTGAGCCCGGAATGTCCACACTGGATGTTGACCGGCTGGGAGAAAAACTGATCCGCGATTTCGGATGTGTGCCCAACTTCCTTCATTATAATGGATACCCTGCTTCCATCTGTGTATCCGTGAACAATGAGGTGGTGCACGGAATTCCCAAAAAGAACCGCATTTTAAAGGAAGGCGATATCGTCAGCCTGGATGCGGGCCTGATCTACAAGGGATACCACTCCGATGCGGCAAGAACTCACGCGGTGGGCAAAATCAGTCCCGAAGCGCAGCAGCTGATCGATGTGACCAGGCAGAGTTTTTTTGAAGGCATTAAGATGGCGCGGGAAGGCGCGCACCTTCATGATATTTCGGCAGCGATTGATGCTTATGTCAGACAGTTTGGCTACGGTATCGTGAGGGATCTGGTGGGACACGGCATCGGTACCGCGCTCCATGAGGATCCGCAGATCCCAAATTTCGCGCAGCGAAGAAGAGGCGTCAGACTGCAGGCAGGCATGACGCTCGCGATCGAACCCATGATTAACGCCGGCGGCTGGGAAGTGAACTTCCTGGATGACGGATGGACTGTGGTGACCAGAGACGGATCTCTGTCAGCACATTACGAAAACACAGTTCTGGTGACTGACGGGGAACCGGAAATACTCACATTGCTGTGACGGAGGATGCAGATGGTTGGAAAACTGGCTGTCTCCCTTGCGGGACATGATAAGGATACCCTCTATCTGATCGTGAAAGAAGAGGGAAACAGCATTTATCTTGCGGACGGCATATATAAAAAGTATGCGTCTCCCAAAAAAAAGAACAGAAAACACATCCAGCCCGTTTCTTATGGAATGACTGAAGAACAGTTGAAGGAACTGGCGCAGAATCCGGCAGATGCCGACACGAAAATCAAAAAATACCTGAAAACTTTTAGTGAGCGAAAGGAAGGTAAACATGTCTAAAGCAGACGTTATCGAAATCGAAGGAACAGTTGTAGAAAAGCTTCCCAACACCATGTTCCAGGTTGAACTGGAAAACGGCCACAGAGTGCTGGCACACATCAGCGGAAAGTTAAGACAGAACTTCATCCGCATCCTGCCCGGCGACAAAGTGACCCTTGAACTCTCCCCCTACGATCTGTCCAAAGGACGCATTATCTGGAGAGACAAATAAGCAAAGTTTCGAGCGCCGTGTGGCGAGCAATTTTGCGCTACTTCTCGATCGCGGAGCGATTGAGAAGTTTCCCGTATTTTTTCCTAAAACCACTTGCAATTTCAAAAATTGCATGTTATAATCATCTACGGTCTTTTTGGAAGGAGGTCAGAATAAGATGAAGGTAAGAGCATCAGTTAAACCGATTTGCGAAAAGTGCAAAGTCATCAAAAGGAAAGGTTCCATCAGAATCATCTGCGAGAACCCCAAGCACAAACAGAGACAGGGTTGATTCTTCTATAATACAATCGCAGTAGAAGAACGCTCCGTCAACATGAAGACGGCTGGTAGCGGATTGTTACTAAGGTCCGCTTGAAAATAATTGAACGTAGTGCGAGACATTTGACTACGGGAGATTACTTTTTGATACCGAAGAG
>JAGATO010000184.1 GCA_017621195.1 Bacillota bacterium
TCGAGCCCACGCTGGACTACGTGGTTGCCAAAGTTGCCCGGTTCCCCTTCGATAAATTCGCGGACGCCTCCAACCGGCTGTCCACCCAGATGAAGGCCACCGGCGAAGTCATGAGTATCGGTCGGACGTTGGAAGAAGCACTGTTAAAATCCATCCGTTCCCTGGAAACCGGCGTCTGCCATCTGTATCACAAGAAGTTCGACAGCTACAGCGCCGATCAGCTTCTGGACTACATCGTGGAGGGGACCGATGACAGAATGTACGCCATCGCTCAGCTGATCCGCCTTGGCACCGACATCGGCCTGATCCAGAACGCCACCAAGATCGACATGCTGTTTTTGGAAAAGATCAAGAACATCGTGGACTTTGAAGCGGTGATCAAGGCCAATCCCATGGACGAAGAAACGCTGCGTGAGGCCAAGCGTCTCAGCATTTCCGATAAATATCTGGCTCAGGTCTGGGGAAAGACCGAAGCCGATATCTTCCTCAAGAGAAAGGAAATGGGTCTGTTCCCCAACTACAAGATGATCGACACCTGCGCTGCGGAATTCGACAGCGAGGTACCGTATCTGTATTCCACCTATGAGGACGAAAATGAGAGCATCGTCAGCGACCGGAAGAAGATCATCGTTTTAGGCTCCGGCCCCATCCGCATCGGTCAGGGTGTGGAATTCGACTACTCTACCGTTCACGCCATCTGGACCATCCGGGATCTGGGCTACGAGGCCATCATCATCAACAACAATCCGGAAACCGTTTCCACCGACTACACCACCAGCGACAAGCTGTACTTCGAGCCGCTGACCGTGGAGGACGTCATGAACGTCATCGAACTGGAACAGCCGGACGGCGTGGTGGTTTCTCTGGGCGGTCAGACGGCCATCAATCTGGCGCAGCCTCTGGCGGACCTGGGCGTCAAGATCATCGGAACCGACGTGCAGGCCATCGAGAATGCGGAGAACCGCGACTGCTTCGAGAAGATCATGGAAAAGCTGGAGATTCCCCAGCCCAAGGGTCAGGCGGTCACCAGTATCGAGGACGGCGTCAAGGTGGCGGCAGCCATCAGCTATCCGGTGCTGGTTCGCCCCAGCTACGTTCTGGGCGGCCGTGCCATGCAGATCGTTACGGAAGAGCACGCCCTGCGCAGATATCTGCAGACGGCGGTAGAGATCAACGTGGATCAGCCCGTTCTGGTTGACAAATACGTCATCGGAAAGGAACTGGAAGTAGACGCCATCTGCGACGGCACCGACGTCTTCGTACCCGGTATCATGGAACACGTAGAACGCACCGGCGTACACTCCGGTGACTCCATCAGCGTTTATCCCACCTTCAGCGTCAGCCAGAAGGTCAAGGACACCATCCTGGACTACACCGTAAAGCTGGGTCTGGGCATCGGCATCGTAGGCCTGTACAACATCCAGTTCATCGTGGACAGACAGGAAAACGTCTACGTCATCGAGGTCAATCCCCGGTCGTCCCGTACCGTTCCCTTCCTGTCCAAGGCCAGCGGATATCCTCTGGGCGACATCGCCACCAAGGTCATCCTGGGCCACAGCCTGAAGGAACAGGGCTATACGGAAGTCTATCCCAGAGAAAAGAAGCGCTGGTACGTCAAGGCGCCTGCCTTCTCCTTCTCCAAGCTCCACGGCATGGATGCCTACCTGTCTCCGGAGATGAAGTCCACCGGTGAAGCCATCGGTTACGATGACACGCTGACCCGCGCGCTGTACAAGGCGCTGCTTGCCTCCGGAATGCACGTGCTGAATTACGGTACGCTGCTGGCAACCATCGCCGACGCTGATAAGGAAGAGGCACTGCCGCTGATCCGTCGTTTCTACAATCTGGGCTTCAACATCGAGGCAACCGAGGGGACCGCGGCTTTCCTGAAGGAGCACGGCATCAAGACCAGAACCCGGAAGAAGATCAGCCAGGGTAGCGAAGAAATCCTGGAATCCATCCGCAAGGGTCACGTCAGCTACGTTCTGAATACCAGCGGCCACGATACGGAAAACGGCGAGCACGACGGCTTTGAGATCCGAAGCTGTGCCACCGAAAACAACGTGACCATGTTCACGTCCCTGGATACGGTCCGCGTACTGCTGGATGTACTGGAAGAGACCACGCTGCGGATTTCCACCATCGACGCGGAATAAAACAGCGGAATGGGTATCGCCAATTTTCGGAAGACGTGTTACAATAGATCATAAGGGAAACACATGCGAAAGCTCCTGTTTTTCACGGCAGGGGCTTTCGATTTGATGAATGATGAGATAAGGAGAATAGATATGGAGCTGAACAGAAAAGAACATGCGGTAGCGCTGCATAAAAAAGGCTACAACTGCGCTCAGGCGGTGGCCTGCACCTACTGCGATTTATTCGATATCGACGAAGAGACCGTCTTTCGCATGACGGAAGGCTACGGCTTCGGCTGCGGTCTGAAGGAGATCTGCTGCGGCCTGACCGGTGCCTTTGCCGTCGTTGGAATGAACAACAGCAGCGGTAATATCGAGCGGGGCGTGACAAAAAAATCCACCTACGATATCACCAGTGCTCTGGGAAAGAAATTTGAAGAGAAGAACGGTTCCATGATCTGCAGGGAATTGAAGGGAAGTCCCGAAAGGAAGCCGCTGCGCTCCTGTGACGGCTGCATCGAAGACGCCTGTGAGCTGGTAGAAGAATACCTGAAGGAAGCTTACAAAGGAAAGTAAAAGGAGGATTCCCATGAGTGTGAATGTACAGGACAAGTATCATGAGGTGCGGCCCGTGTCCGACCTGAGACAGATGCTGACGGAGAGTGCGGAATTGTACTCCGAACGGCCTGCGGTTCTGGTCAAGAAGGCCAAGGGTGAACCCTACAGCGAAATCGTCTACCGCCAGCTGCGAAATGATGTGGAAGCGTTGGGAACGGCTTTGCTGGAACGGGGACTGGCGGGAGAAAAGATCGCCGTCATCGGTGCCAACTGCTACGAATGGATTGCAACATACTTTGCGGTGGTCAACAGCGTTGGTGTCATCGTGCCGCTGGACAAGGAACTGTCCAGAGAAGAAATCGACACGCTGATGGGGATTTCCCAGTGTAAGGCTGTGTTCTTCACGGAGAAGTACGAGAAGTATTTCGCAGACTATCCGGATCTTTTGAAGGTGAAGATGAAGGTGTACGGCGACAGAACCGACCTGAACGAGATGCTGGAATACAGCGAACCGGAGGGCGGTGTCTGGCAGTGGGAAAGCCTGGTAGCCCGGGGCGAAGAACTGAGACGGGCCGGTGACCGGCGCTATGAAGAGGCTCCGCTGGATCCGGAAGAGATGCGGATGCTCCTGTTTACCTCCGGTACGACGGAGGCAGCCAAGGGTGTCATGCTGTCCCATAAGAACATCGCTTCCGATATTATGGCTACCTGCAAGATCGCCTACATTACGCCGGAGGACAGAACGCTGTCCTTCCTGCCGATCCACCATACCTTTGAATGTACGCTGGGTCACGTTCTGGTCATCTATCGCGGCGCTTCCATCGCCTACTGCGAGGGCCTGAAGTACGTGACGAAGAATCTGGCGGAGGCGAAGTCCACCGTCCTGATCGGCGTTCCCCTGATCTTTGAGTCCGTCTACGACAAGATCTGGAAACAGGCTGAAAAGACAGGAAAGGCCAAGGCCCTGCGCATGGCCATCAAGATGAACCGGACGGCGAAAGCCTTCGGTCTGGACCTTCACAAGAAGCTGTTCAAGACCGTTTACGATACCTTCGGCGGTAAGTTAAACCGCATGATCACCGGCGCTGCGGGGATCGATCCCAACGTGTCCAGGGGCTTTCAGGATCTGGGCTTTACCGTTCAGCAGGGCTACGGCCTGACGGAATGTTCGCCGCTGGTAGCCGGTTCTCCCGACTTTTCGGAGCAGCGTTACGCCAAGGCCGGTTCCGTGGGGCCTGTCATTCCCGGCGGTGAAATGAAGATCGACGATCCGGACGAGGACGGCATCGGCGAGATCATGTACCGGGGCGACAACGTGATGCTGGGCTACTATAACATGCCGGAAAAGACGGCAGAGGTCCTGGACGAGGACGGCTGGTTCCGTACCGGAGATCTGGGCTTTTTGGACAGAGAGGGATGGCTGTACATCACCGGCCGCCGCAAGAACGTGATCGTGACCAAGACCGGAAAGAACATCTATCCGGAAGAGATGGAGATGTACATCAACCGCAATAAATACGTGGAAGAATCCATGGTCTACGGCGTGGAAGAGGATGACGACACCTATGTGGGTGCCCAGGTTCGCCCCGCCTACGATGTGATCTACGAAGAATTCGGAAAGGACGTAAGCGACGAGCAGATCCAGAAGCTGATCAAAAAGGCCATCGCGGAGATGAACGTGCAGCTGCCCAGCTACAAGCGGGTCAAGCGCTTCGTGGTCCGCAGTGAGGAATTCGTTAAGACCACCACGAAGAAGATCAAGCGGTTCAAGAACATGGGCGATGCCTCTGCCAGAGACATGAGCGCCATGGAGGATGAAGACAAATAACGCATATGTAAGCCTCCCGAAACATATCCTGTAACGAGGAAATGCAGAGGGAGGTTTTTCATTGTGAAACGAAAGAACGATGGCATGAAGCGGCCTCTGGCCGCGATTCTTTCAGTCGTTTTGATTCTGGCTGCCGCGACCTTCATCCCTGCGGCGGAAACCTCGGCGTACGCGGAGGGTTCCGATCAGCCCGGTAGGTCTCCGCTGGCTTCGGTGAAGGCCGACGAAGGAAGTTTACATATCGCCGCCAAATCGGCGGTGCTGATGGACGCATCCACGGGAACAGTTCTGTACGAGCAGAACGCCTATGAGGAGCTTCCTCCGGCCAGCGTCACCAAGGTAATGACGATGCTGCTGGCGTTGGAAGCGGTGGAACGGGGCCAGTTTTCGCTGGAAGATCGGGTGACCATCAGCGAGAGGGCCGCCAGCATGGGAGGCAGCCAGATGTACATGGAGCCCGGTGAGACCCACACGGTGGAAGAACTGTTTCAGGGAGCCAGCATCTGCAGCGCCAACGACGCCTGTGTCGCTCTGGCCGAGCTGACCCGGGGAACGGAAGAAATGTTCGTGGAATCCATGAATGCCAGGGCGAAGGAGCTGGGTATGGAACACACCCATTTCGTCAATACCAACGGCCTTCCGGTGGACGATCACTACAGCTGCGCTCACGATATTGCCGTCATGTCCAAAGAACTATTGCGCCATCCCAAGACTAGGGAGTGGTTCACCACCTGGCAGACCACCATCACCGTGGGCCTTCCGGGTAAGGAGAAGGAGTTCGGCCTGACCAACACCAACAAGCTGATCAAGACGTACCAGGGAGCCAACGGAGTGAAGACCGGCTTCACTCAGGATGCGGGCTACTGCCTTTCGGCTTCCGCCACACGTGGAAACCTGACGCTGGTTGCGGTGGTATTGGGAGCGGAAAGCTCCAAGGTGCGTTTCACCGAAGCGTCCCGGCTGTTGGATTACGGCTTTGCCACCTACGACAGCGTGCGGCTGGCGGAGCGTGGGCAGGTGGTGGGAAATCTGCCGGTGGAGAAGGGGTCGCCACGGACGGTAAACGCGGTGACGAAGGAAGAAGTCAGCGTTCTGATCCCCAAGGGACAGGGAGAGAGCATTTCCTCCAAACCGATATGGAAGGAAGGGTTGAAAGCGCCTGTGGCAGCAGGAGATGTCATCGGCGAGTTGAAGCTGTACCGGGAGGAAAAGGAGATTGGCAGTTATCCGCTGTACGCGGAAGCAGCCGTGGAAAGGGCGGGAATTCCGGAGCTCTGTATGCGACTGATCCGGACTCTGTTTTAGCGGGAGCGCAGGAGAACACCCCGGGTTTGGCGCGACGGCCCGGAACGTTTCGCTTCGATCCGGCATATTCTGCAGTACGATGACGATACGTCATCCGTGGCCACCGGTGACGGCGGTGGTCAGATACGAGGAAATGAGGGATCGATTTGAGCAGCACGACGGAATATTTGCTGGCGTTTTCCTCCTTTTACAAGGCAGCTTACGCACAGGAAACGTTGACGGAGCGGAAGTTCTCGGCTTCCCTTCGGAAGCTGCCTCCCGGGCTCCTGGGGAGCTGCGGTTACGGAGTGGATCTCCGAACCGACGGTGAAGAGGGGCTGAAGCGGGCGCTGAACCTGTTGGAGGGAAAGGGCATCCGGAATCGGGGCGTCTTCTTCGTCCGAAAGGAACGAGGCAGGGCGTTCTACGACAAGATCTATCTGTAACATGCAAACGCGGGAATTTCGGCGATGAGCCGCTTCCCGCGTTTTCGATGGTTCAGGCTTTATTTCAGATGTTCAGGATTGAGGCATTCCAGCTCCGACAGGACGAACAGGCCGTCCTTGCGGATCAAAACGCCGTCGAACCAGATCTCGCCGCCTCCGTGTTCCGGCCGCTGGATCATCACCAGATCCCAGTGAACGGCAGATTTGTTTCCGTTGAAGGCGTCCTCGTAAGCCATGCCCGGCGTCAGGTGGAAGCTGCCGCAGATTTTTTCATCGAATAAGGTATCCTTCATTGGATCCAGCACATACGGATTCACGCCGATGGCAAACTCGCCGAA
>JAGATO010000185.1 GCA_017621195.1 Bacillota bacterium
AATACTGAACACCAGAGGCAGAAAATCCTTAGCCGGCATTTCCTTGAACAGGAGGACATCCATCTTTCCGTCGTCCACCTCCGCCGGTTCGGCCAGCTGCTTGAAGCTCCCGGCAGACTTTCCGTTCATGACCAGCGCAAAGTACACGTTTTCTTCGCCGCTGAATTCTTCGCTCTCAAACCGCATGGGAATGGGATGAAGGTTGGGCAGCTCCACCATGCCCTGCAGATAATAGGCCAGTACGCCCAGCGTGTTCTTCATGTTGGGATCGGTTCTCTGAGACAGATCCACCAGACAGCCCATGGCCGCCACGTTGATGAAGTTCCGCCCGTTGATGTCGCCGATATCCACCCTTTGCGTTTCCTCACCTAAAGCGATATCCACCATTCCTTCGATCTCATTGGGAATTTTAAAATAGTAGGCAAAATCGTTGGCCGTCCCCGCAGGGAAGATGGCCAGAGGAACGTCCACGTCGTTTCTCACCATGGAATTGACCACCAGATCGATGGTACCGTCGCCGCCTGCGGCGATGATCCGTTCCACGCCAACGATCTTCGCTTCTTTCATGATGGGATCCAGATGCTCCGACCGGGCGCCCCGGACGGGAATTACTGTATATCCTTCATCCTGAAACCGCGAAATGACATAGTCCAGCTGGTTTCGGAACATGCCGTTTCCAGCCAGGGGATTATACACCAGTAATGCTTTTTTCATACTCTTTCCTCCACCCTTCTCTGATCGACCCGATTAAATATAACGAACCGGCAAAGACAACGGCATCGTAGCCGTGGGCTTCTCCCTCCGCAAGTTTCATGGCCGACCGCCATTCTCTTTCCTCGCGGCAATCGGCCCCCAGGGCCTCCCGCAAAGCGCAGGCCAGCTCTTCCGCCCCCATTTTCCGCGGACTGTCGGGCTCCGTTGTGACAAAGGCAACGTCCACGCTGTTGCGAAGCTCCTTCAGTTCTTCCAGAATCCGTTCTACCGCCTTGTCCCGGAGGATCCCCAGGACCAGCAGAATCTTCTTTCCGGCGAAGTGATCTTCCAGAGCCCGGCACAGCGAACGAATTCCGTCCTCGTTGTGAGCGCCGTCCAGAATGACCACCGGATCGTGGGAGATGATCTCAAAGCGCCCCGGCTGGGTGGCCTCCTTCATCCCCCGGCGCACGATAGCCAGCCAATCCTCTCTCTCTCCGCGATCGTCGAACTCGCCCCGGCTTCGCAGCAATTCCAGCACTGTCAGTGCGCACAGGGCGTTCTCCACCTGATGCATTCCTGTCATGCTCAGTTCTATTGTATCATATGTGTACCCTGAAATTTCGGAGGTAAAGCAATAGCCTCCCAGTTTTTTTCTCAGGCTGCGGGGCTTCGAAACACAGGCCGGAGCCACGGTTCCCAGAACGTCGTACAGCGGTGCGGGCGGTTGATGCTTCGACGCTTCCGCCCGGATCATCTCCGCCGCATCCCAGTCCTTCACCGCGTAGATCAACGGAACTGCGGGCTTTGCGATTCCCGCCTTTTCCCAGGCGATCTGCGTCAACGTGTTTCCCAATACAGCCATGTGATCCGGAGAGATCGACGTGATCACCGTGGCCAGCGGGTGGCTCACCACATTGGTGGAATCGCCGCGGCCGCCCAGTCCCACTTCCAGAATCACGTAGTCCGCCTGCTTTTCCGCAAAGTAGAGAAAGGCAATGGCGGTGATGATGTCGAACTCCGTAGGTTCCTCGAAGCCGTTTTCCTGCATCCGGTCCGCCGCCGCAAACACCGGAACACCGAAGCGGATCAGATCCTCTTCGGCGATCTGGCTGCCGTGGAACTGCACGCGTTCCGTAAATCGTTCAAGATAAGGAGAAGTATACAACCCACAGGCGTATCCCGCCTGCTCCAGAACGCAGTACAGGTAGCGGCACACCGAACCTTTTCCGTTGGTCCCCGCCACGTGGATAATGGAAAGAGAATTCTGGGGGTTGCCCAGAATTCTCATCAGTTCCGTTATGCGTTCCAGACCCGGCTTTTTCCCGAAAGCGTGATAGCTGTGGATCTTCTCTAGGGTCTCTTCATAGTTCATCGGTTTTCCTCTGTTATCGCAAACAGCAGTGCTCTGCTATTTTACTTTGGCTTCAACAATCGGCAGACGCTCGATGATCTTAGCCAGCATATCCTCGTATTTCGCCAGCTTTTCCCTCTCCGCATTGACTACCTTTTCGGGAGCCTTGCTGACGAAGCTTTCGTTGCTCAGCTTTCCGGCAGTGCGCTTGACCTCGCCTTCCAGCCGTGCCTTTTCCTTTTGGAGACGTTCCAGCTCCGCCTTGTAATCCAGAAGATCGTCCAGCGGAACGTAGATTTCTACATTGTTCATGACGGCGGACATAACCTCGTCGGGCACCTGGTCCTTGCTATCGATGAAGGTGATCTCGGAAATGTTGGCGATATTCTTCAGGAAGTGACAACCATCCGCCATGTAGCCCGCTTCCTTACCGGTGGCAAGGATCACCGCATGCAGCTTTCTGGAAGGAGCGGCATCCACTTCGGCGCGGATGTTTCTCACAGCGCGAATGGCGTCCATGGCGGTGTTCAGCTTGGCTTCTTCTTCCGGGAATCTCAGAGCTTCGCTGTAGACCGGCCAGCTTTCCTTCATCAGGAACTGAGCAGCGTTTTCTTCCTTGGGAAGGAAGCTCCAGATTTCTTCGGTGATGAAGGGCATGAAGGGGTGCAGCAGCTTCAGCATATCCTTCAGCGCCTTGACCAGAACACAGCGACATACCTTCTTGTCCTCTTCGTCGTCCCCGTACAGTCTGGCCTTGACCAGCTCGATGTACCAGTCGCAGAATTCATTCCAGATCAGCTCGTAGATCTTCTGAGCTGCCAGAGACAGTTCGAATTTATCCAGGTTGGCGGTAATCTCCGCTACGGCGCTGTTGATGGTGGACAGGATCCACTTATCTTCATCCTTTAACGCCAGCGTCTCGATTCCGTCAGCGGCGTCAGCCATGGGTCTGAAGTTTCCTTCTTCGTCCTGCAGGTTCATGATGGTGAACCGGGATGCGTTCCACAGCTTGTTAGCGAAGTTTCTGGCGGATTCCAGCTTGTCCATCTTGAATCTCATGTCGTTTCCGGCGGTGATTCCGGACAGGAGCATGAAGCGCAGAGCGTCGGCTCCGTACTGGTCGATGATCTCCAGCGGGTCGATACCGTTGCCCAGAGACTTGCTCATCTTACGTCCTTCGGCATCTCTGACCAGACCGTGGACATAGACGTATTTGAACGGCGATTCGCCCATTTCCTCCAAACCGGAGAATACCATTCGAACGACCCAGAAGAAGATGATGTCATACCCGGTGACCAGCACGTCGGTGGGATAGAAGTAATCTAGTTCTTCCGTCTTTTCCGGCCAGCCCAACGTGGAGAAGGGCCACAAAGCGGAACTGAACCAGGTATCCAGCACGTCTTCATCCTGATGGAAGTGGGTTCCTCCGCACTTGGGACAGGTCTTGGGCATTTCCGCGGCAACCACCATTTCGCCGCAGTCGTCGCAGTAATATGCGGGGATTCTGTGACCCCACCACAGCTGACGGGAGATGCACCAGTCGCGGATGTCCTCCAGCCAGTTCAGATAGATCTTTTCGAAGCGATCCGGAACGTGGGTCAGCGTACCGTTCTTGGCAACCTCGATGGCCGGCTTTGCCAGTTCTTCCATGGCAACGAACCACTGATCGGAGATCATGGGTTCGATGACATTGTGGCAGCGGTAGCATTCACCGGTGGGAATGACTTTCTCCTCGATCTTCACCAGATAGCCTGCGGCTTCCAGATCATTAACCCAGGCCTTGCGGCATTCATACCGATCCATGCCCTGATACTTTCCTGCCAGCTCGTTCATGGTAGCGTCGGGATTGATGCAGGACAGCTGCTCCAGATTATGTCTCTGGCCGACTTCGAAGTCGTTGGGGTCGTGGGACGGCGTAATCTTTACGGCGCCGGTACCCTTCTCCGGATCGGGATAGCTGTCGGCGATGATGGGAATCTCACGTCCTACCAGAGGCAGGATGACCTTCTTTCCAACCATATCCTGATAGCGCTCGTCGCTGGGATGAACGGCGATGGCTACGTCGCCGAACATGGTTTCGGGACGGGATGTGGCAACTACGATGCCTTCGCCGCCATCGGCTGCGGGATAGCGGAAATACCAGTACTTGCCGTTCTTGTCTTCGTGCTCAACTTCAGCGTCGGACAGGGATGTTCCGCAGACGGGACACCAGTTGATGATTCGATGGCCCTTGTAGATCAGGCCCTTATTGTACAGGCGGATGAAATGCTCCACGACGGCTTTGTTGCAGCCCTCGTCCATGGTGAACCGCTCCCGATCCCAGTCGCAGGAGCTTCCCAGCTTCCGGATCTGCTTGTTGATCCGACCGCCGAATTCCCGCTTCCAGTCCCAGGCTCTCTTCAAAAATTCCTCGCGGCCCAGATCTTCCTTAGATTTTCCTTCTTCCTTGCGGATCTTCTCTACAACCTTCACTTCGGTCGCGATGCTGGCGTGGTCCGTTCCCGGAAGCCACAGCGCACTGTAGCCCTGCATTCTCTTCCAGCGAGTCAGAACGTCCTGCAGCGTCTGGTCCAACGCATGGCCCATGTGCAGCTGACCGGTAATGTTGGGAGGCGGCATGACGATGGTGAAGGGCTTTTTGTCCCGATCCACTTCTGCATGGAACGCCTTGTTTTCCTCCCAGGACTGATAGATGCGATCTTCAAAATCCTTGGGATTGTAAGTCTTCGCTAAGTTCTTTTCCATTGATCCTGATTTCCTTTCTTTCTTCTTTTCCTAAGCTCCGTCTTCGCCGACGCTGACACGTTGTTTCGCCGACGCTGACGCGTCGCCTCGCCGATCGCTAAGGAAAGTGCGATGTCTGACCTACGTCGGCTCTGACTTCGCCTCCGGCTCGTCAGTCGCCGTGTTAGGTCATAAAAAAACCGTCCTGAAAGGCTCTTGCCTTAAAGGACGGATATCTCCGCGGTACCACCTTTATTCCTCCGATGCATGGGATGGAACGGCTGAAATTCATCGCCGCATAGCCATCACCTCTTTACGAAGGCACTCATTTGATAATGCGCTCCAAAGCAACCTTCATCGACAGGGACCGGTAAAACCTCTCAGCCACGGGTTCTTTCTCTTCTCCCGGTATACTTCGACTACTCCTCTTTTTCATCGCGCGTATTCAGTTATTCGTTTTCAGAACGATTACATTTAATTTTATCAAAAAACCTCTCTCTGTCAACCCTGTTTCATTATAATTTCAGCTTTACAGCATTGAATTTTCGTTTTTCGCCGCCAGATACTTCACTAAAAACGATCTCCGATGAATCTCGCTGATGCCGAAACGATCCAATCCCGCATAATGTACCTTCGTTCCGTAGCCCTTGTTCTGAGCGAATCCATACCCGGGATAAACCGCATCGTATTCCACCATCATTCGGTCCCTGGTCACCTTTGCCAGAATGGAAGCCGCGGCAATGGACACGCTGGAAGCGTCGCCCTTTACGATCCCCGTTTGGGGAATGTGGATATTTTTCAAGGTCAGAGCATCGATCAGAATGTGACCCGGCTTGATTGTAAGGCTTTGGACAGCCTGGGTCATGGCTTCTTTGGTCGCCTCCAGAATATTGATCTGATCGATGCGCTTCTCATCAGCCATACCGATGGCATAGCAGATCGCTTTCTCCCGGATGACGTCAAACAGTTCTTCTCTCTTCTTCTCCGACAGCTTCTTCGAATCATCCACACCCAGAACATCGAAGTCCTCCGGCAGAATGACAGCTGCCGTGACCACCGGGCCGGCCAAAGGACCGCGACCCACTTCATCCACTCCGGCGATATATCGTACTCCTTCCCGATACAACGCAGTTTCATATCGCTTCATCTCTTTCAGGCGCAGTTTTTGCTGTTCCAGTCGTTCCTGTTTTGTCATGGTTCTTCCTCCTGATGTATCTCTGTTCTCCGCTGTTATCATATCACAGGGAAGCTGACGGTGCAAAGCCAATCGGACGGCGAACTTCTTTTTCTTTTCCTTCTCCCAGAAGATCCTCTGCCGCTTCTTCAATGGCGCAGTTTGTCAAAAGGCGAAGCTGGTCTCTTTTGACAGTGTGGGTCATCACGTAATTGGCCAACTGTCCTTCTGTCCGTTCCAGCAGACGGCGCACTTCTCTTCCCCCTCCAAACTGCTGTGATCTCATGGCCTTGCGGAAAAACCGTCTCAGGATCTCTTCACAGTTCTTTTCCAGCTGATATCCACGGGATTTCGCCATGGATACGAAGATTTCCGTCAGCTGTTCTTCGTCGTAGTCCGGAAATGAAATCATTCTCCCGATGCGGGAGCGGAGCCCTTCGTTCTCCTCCATCAGCGCTTCCATTTCTTCGGGATAGGTGGCCAGAATGACGGTGGTTTCCCTTTCGTTTTCCATGTGGCGCACGATGGCAGAGATCGCTTCTCTTCCGTAGCTGTCTCCGTCTCCTCCTACCAGAGCTCCCGCTTCATCGATGAAGAGAACGCCGCCCTGAGCCTTCTGAAAGACCTGAGTAACCTTCAACGACGTTTCTCCCAGATACCGTCCCAACAGCTGTTCACGGCCCACTTCCAGAAAGACGCCGTTGCTGAGTCCCTGTTCCGTCATACAGGCCGCCATGGCCCTGGCCATG
>JAGATO010000015.1 GCA_017621195.1 Bacillota bacterium
CCTGCACTTATGCGATTGAACCGCCGTGTACGGAACCGTACGCACGGTGGTGTGAGAGGTCGGCTAGGTAACTAGCCGCCTACTCGATTTTTCTTGTGAATTAACGCATAGGAACCCTTTACAAGTGATCTTTCAGATGCGTTTTCGCTGGGAATCATCCGTAGACACACATGCGGGAGCGATCTCCGGATAC
The DNA here is from genome assembly GCA_017621195.1 of Bacillota bacterium. Taxonomy (GTDB): domain Bacteria; phylum Bacillota; class Clostridia; order Peptostreptococcales; family Anaerovoracaceae; genus RGIG446. The sequence continues at coordinate 194 of JAGATO010000015.1, forward strand.
CATCCTCAGACCGAAACGCCTTACAGGAACTGCTTCATTCCGTACTTCACGTTTCCGCGGATACCGTGGGTGGTTTCGGCGTGGTACAGGGAGCTGATGATCGCTTCTTCCACGGCTTCCACGCTGGCTTCGAACAGTTCGTCCAGCAGATCGTCGTGAGCCATCTTCACATCCAGGAAGTACTTGTCGCTGTAGTGGGGCAGGTGATTTCCGGTGCTGAATGCGATGGCGATGTCGCCGGAGCCGTTGCCGGAGTAAGAACCGACGCGGCCCAGGGAGATCATGGCTCTCTTGGCAACGCGGCGCAGCTGACGGTCGGACAGCGGAGCGTCGGTAGCGATGATGATGATGATGGAGCCCTTGTCCTTCTTGGCTTCTTCGCTCTTCAGGAAGGCGTCAACCTTGGGGCCCAGGAAGTTGTCACCGACGCGCAGGTTGTCGTCGGCGCCGAAGTTGGACATGACGATAGAACCGACGATGTAGTCCTTGCCGTCCATCTTCACCTTTCTGGAAGAAGAACCGATACCGCCCTTGACGCCCAGGCAGCACATGCCGGTACCGGAACCTACCGCGCCTTCTTCGAAGGTATCGGAAGCGTTGGCCAGAGCCTGACGAACGTGGTCTTCCGTTACGTGCAGACCGCGGATATCGTTGAGAACGCCGTCGTTGCATTCGGTCACGACGCAGTTGACCGTACCGGTTTCAACGCCGATGTCAGGATTCTTTTCCAACATATACTTGACGGAAGCGGTCAGCGCGGTGCCGACGCTCAGGGTGTTGGTCATGATGATGGGAGATTCCAGAGTGCCCAGCTCTTCGATCTGCACCAGACCGGCGCTCTTTCCGAAACCGTTGATGACGGCAACGCCAGCCATCAGCTTGTCGTGGAACAGATCGCCTTCGTGGGGGATGATGGCGGTAACACCGGTCTTGATGTCGCCGTCGTTTAACGTAACGTGACCTACCTTGACGCCGGGGACGTCGGTGATCAGATTCTTATCGCCCTTGGGCCACTTTCCCAGAGCGATTCCGCTTTCTTTGCTTAAACCCATTTCTTTACCTCCGATTGTTTTAATGATGTGTATGCATTGTGTATCAAATCGCCAGGCTTGGCGGTTGTACCGATCATTTGGTTGCGGCCCGCTCCATATCCAGAAGCTTCTGCTTCAGAGACAGGCCCATGGCGTAGCCCACCAGTGTTCCGTTGGACCCCACCACACGGTGGCAGGGGATCACAAAGGGAATGGGGTTGCGGTTGTTGGCCATACCCACGGCGCGAAAGCCTCTGGGACAGCCCACGGCTTCGGCAATGTCTTTATAGGTGGCCGTTTCGCCGTAAGGAATGGCCTGCAGCGCCTTCCAGACCTTCTTCTGGAAGGGAGTTCCTTTCGGTGCCAGCGGAAAGTCAAAGCTCTTTCGCTCTCCGTTGAAATACTCCAACATCTGGCTGACAGCGCAGCGGAGCAGCTCCGTCTCAGGCATCGTTTTCTGATAGGCCTCCATGGGAGGTTCTTCCTCCGCATACAGATGCATGGCGGTGATGGCGCCGTCCGTTTCTTCGACCATCAGATAGCCGAAGGGTGTCAAAGTGTAAGCCTTACAGGTCATGAGACGCTCCTTTCTTTTTCCGGTCCGTACGAGGAACCTGTCGGATACAGGGACAGCGGCTGTGTTTTGGGTGGCTGTTATTCGAACACTTCCTGTTCGCCCTCAAAGTAGCGGAGGATGACGCTGCGGGAGCTGGTCAGGAACAACAGGGTGTTGTAGCACAGATCGAATTCCAGGATGTCGCCAACCTTCAGGTCGCCCTCGTAATCCTCGATGTCCAGGATGGTGTGGTCGCTGGAACCGCCCAAAACCTCGATTCCTTCTTCTCTGGGAATCAGCTTCTCGATGTTGGCCAGATCCAGCTTTCCCAGACCCAACAGAGCGCGGCGGCGGATGCCCCGGTCCACGTAGGTGGGGAAGTTGCCGAAGGCGTCCATGAAGATCTTTCCGACGGGGTGGCTGGGCTTATTCTTCACTTCGATGACCTGGGCCTTCAGCGTGAAGGCATCCATGCGCAGATACTGCATGTTGGTGATCTTCCAATCCACCTGCAGGTCGCGGCCCAGCAGGATGTTCTCGCCGATGCGCAGGTGGTTGATGCGGGACGGACTCACGCCGTCGTTGACCAGCACGAAGGAGCTGGTTGCCCCGCCGGAAATCCACTCCAGCTGACGACCGATGGCCGCTTCCACGGCTTCGGCTGCGGCGATCAGTTCGTCCATCTTTTCCACCGTGGGCTGAATGGAACCGTAGCATCCCAGGTTCGTCCCTACGCCGGCCAGTTCCAGTCCGGGCATCTTCGTTTCGATGCGGACGCAGGCATCCACCAGCTCGTCCCGTTCCCAGAAGCCTTCCCGCAGATCGCCCAGGTCGGCCATGACGATGACCTTCAGCTTTTTGTTCTGCTTCAGGCACTCTTCGTTGAGGGCTTCCATGGTGGCAACCTCGCTGACCAGGGTGATGTCGCAGATGCTGACTACGTTGGGAACCTCGCAGGGCATGGGGATGCGGACCAGAAGCAGAGGCTTCTGAATTCCGGTCATCTTGATATCGTAAAGCTGTTCCAGTCGGGACGACGCGATCTGGTCGCAATCACCTTCCACGAACTGGCGCACCAGCGGAAGCTTTCCGTTGACGCCCTTGACGACGCCGGCAACGGTAACTCCGGCATCGTGGCAGCGGTTGGTGATATGTTTGACGTTGTCCCTCAGAATATCCAGGCGGCATTCCACCAACGGATACGGAGCAGGTGTGTAATTCATGTGTGTCGTTCCTCCATCCTCCGGAATCCAGTCGTCCGGATCAATCAAAGTGAATACAAAATCATTACTATAATATCATAAATTCCTCGTCATGGGTATGAGAAATCCAAGATTATTCAGAGAATTTGCACGGACGGGAAAGCTGTGATAAGATGAAGACAATACGGCGGTACGCATCGTATCTGCGGAGAAAGGACGGAGTATGGAGTTGGGAACGAGAGAAATGAGGGAAAGAGAAGAACGGCCGGGACGGGCAGGAGAACGGATCGGCGGAAAAACGCGGGACATTCCGGCTGTGGACGTTGCCCGGTTCGTCTGTGCCCTGTTGGTGGTGGCCATTCACGTGAGGCCCCTGAGCACCTACACGGAACTGGGGAATTTTCTTCTGGATAAGGGGTTATGTCGCATCGCCGTGCCGTTTTTCTTTCTGGTGTCCGGTTACTTCTGGGCGAGAAAACCCATGACGCTGCGGTCGCTGGGAGCCTTTCTGTGGCGCATTGCGCTGCTCTACGCTCTGTGGACGGCCATCTATTATCCCATCGTGACGGAGAGCCAGGACATGAACCACTACTGGCGGCGCTGTCTTCTCAGCGGATCGTATTATCACCTGTGGTACTACCCGGCCATGTTCGTGGCTGCGGTGCTGACCTTCGCGGCATGGAAGTGTTTCGCCGGCGATGGCCCCGGCAAGGCAGGAAAGCCTGGCCGTGGCGGCGAATCCGCCAGTAGAGGCAAGGCCGGCGGCGCGGTGGTCATCGTGGCCTTCCTCTTTTACTTCATCGGATGCATGGGCGAGTCCTGCTACGGGCTCTTCGCGCAGAACGCCCGGATCGTCGAACTGGCGGAGGCTTATTTCGATCTGTTCTGGAGCACGAGAAGCGGCCTGTTCTTCGGCTTTTTCTTCTTCGCCCTAGGCGTCTTTCTGCAGAAGTCGCGGTGGCGCATGGGACGACCGGCGGCAGCGGTTGCCCTGGCGGTCAGTCTGGGACTGATGTTTCTGGAAATCATGACGCTTCGCCGGTTGGGTGTGGCGAAGGACTACAATCTGTACTTTGCGCTGATTCCTGCCACGCTGTTCCTCTTTCTGTTTCTCATGGGAAGGCCGGAAGAGATGGATGGCAGCGGACGAAATGGGTGCGCGGCTGGTTTGTGGCGGCTGTGGCTCTTTCTGCGTCGGAGCAGCGTTCTGATCTACGGGATCCACCTGTGGTTTAAGTATTACGGATTGAAGTATGCCAATTCGGTTCTGACCGGAGCGGTTGGTTTGGTCGACGGAAGGCTGGTGCGGATGGCGGATCTGTTCGTGAACAACAGCATGGCTCAGTACGGGATGATCTGCGCAGCTTCATTTTTGTTCGCGGTGGTCGTGTTGGCGCTGCAGAGGATTCCGATCCTCCGGTTTTTGAAGTATCTGTATTGATGAGGGATGGCGATGGATGAAATGAAGAAAAAGATCAATGGAACAGGGGAAGTGATCTCTGGAGAAGGGGAAGAAATTCCGGGAGTAAAGGAAGCGATCCCGGGAACGGAAGACGTGGTTCTTCGATGCGACGAGCAGGGGCTGTGCCTCGTGTCGGGAGATCAGGTGCTCCGGGGCGATTTCGTCCGCATGATCCCCCGGCTCAAACACAATAATCTGTCGGGAGAGCTTCTGGTGAGAGCAGCAAAGATCAAGGGCGCCGAGGGAATCCTGACGGCGGTGGACGGTACGGCGGGATTGGGAGAGGATTCGCTGCTTCTGGCAGCGGCCGGGTTTCACGTGACGATGTTCGAGAAAAATCCGGTGATCTTTCAGCTGTTGGCGGATGCGCTGGAACGGGCTGTCTCCGTTCCCGAGCTGGCGGAAGCCGTGGGGCGCATGAAGCTGGTTCACGGCGACAGCGTGGAAGGAATGAAAGGTCTGGATACGCCGCCGGATGTGATTCTGCTGGATCCCATGTTTCCGGCAAGACAGAAAAATGCGCTGGTGAAGAAAAAGCTGCAGATCATACAGAAGTTGGAACAGCCCTGCTTCAATGAGGTGGAGCTGATGCGGGCAGCGGTGGAAGCGGGGCCGAAAAAGCTGATCGTCAAGCGACCGCCCAAAGGACCGTATCTGGCGGGGATTCGTCCGGATTTTTCCATGGAGGGCAAGGCTGTCAGGTTCGACTGCATCGTGTCGCCGCGCGGAAAGGTGCATTTGTGAAACGGTCGCAGCTACAGGTGACGGATCAGGCGCATCAGATCGCCTCATGGGTGAAACAAATTCATGAGCACAGAGCATGGACGGAAGAGAGCCATGAACACAGCGTAGACGGAAAGAACCATGAAAGCAGAGAGGTGACTTCGAATTGGGGCGAGGTGCGCTATGTTGATAGAGCAGGGAAAATGCGCAATGCGGTTATCTTTTTCCAGGTACGGCTATCTTTTTTCTGTGTATACCTAAATTTTAATGAGTGTAGCTATCTTTTTTCTGTATATACAGGAGTGGTAAGCTAAAAGTAGACACTCACCCACATATTGTAGACATTACTTTAATATGAGAGTAACATCTAAGTTATTAAGTAATCCCACCTACGATATATCTACTCATGGAGGTGTCACATGAAATACACTAAAGACGAACGAATAGACATCGGACGTCAGGTTGTTTCACAAGAACTTACCCGTCAGGAAGCAATGGCTAAATACGATATCGGCAGTACATGTATGGATCAGTATATCCGCCTTTACAAAGAGTCGGCAGGTATTCCAACAAAGCAGCCCGTTGTATCTTCAAAGCAGTCAATACGTACGAATTCTTCTGCGCCAGCGGACATAGATACATACATGGCGATGTCAAAAGAAGAACTGATCAACGAACTGATCAAAGCCAAAGCAAATGAATTACGAGCAAAAAAAGGATACGAAGTGAAAGGAGTTGGTGCAAACAAGGAGTTCATTTCTTTAAACAACAAGAACACGAAATCATAATGGAAATGTCAGGGCAGTTTCCAGTCCAGCGTCTGTGCAGGGTTTTGGATGTGAACCGCAGTGGTTTCTATAAATGGAAAAAACGATTGGAACATCCGTCTGACAGATTAAAATCCTTTGTTAGTAACGTTATGTTATTTAAAGAGTATCACTCAAAGTATCCTTCTCATGGCTATCGATGGCTTAATGCTAAGATAAGACTTGATATCGGTCTGGTAGTATCAGATCAGTATGCTCATAAAATCTGCAAAACTGCTGGTATTGTAAGTGTTTCTAAACATTATCGTTATAAAAAACCAGGAGATCCATTTAAGGTATATCCAAATCTGATTTTGGCCGGACTTAACATTTCAGGGCCATTACAGTGTGTAGTAAGCGACATGACAGCTTTTTACCTTAAAGGGATCTATTATGAACTTACCCTCTTCATGGATTTGTGGAACAATGAGATTCTCTCGTATTCACTTTCCTCTAAAAGGGGCGACCGTATGACTTATATCAGCGGTCTTAACGGACTTATCGATATCAAGAAAAACTATCCAGATCTTGAGATGGTTCTTCATACAGATCAGGGCTCTGTTTATGCTTCTAAAAGTTTTAACGAGCTTCTGCCACTGTATAATATCGTGCGTTCAATGTCTCGTGCCGGTACTCCAACTGATAATGCTGCCATGGAAGCTATCAATGGTTGGATCAAGGCAGAGATATTTAATGATTTTCATATCACGAGCAATGAAAACATTGAGCGTGAAGTTGCCGATTATATAGTGTTCTTCAATGAACAACGCCCTGCATACTCTCTGAATTATCTGACTCCTAAGCAGTACAGGGAGTACTATGCCAAATAATCGGTGTGTCAAAACTTGAAACTTGTGTCTACTTTTTGTTGACTACTGCAGGAACTGCAATTTCAGGAAAAATCCATTATGGCTATGTTCGAGAAAAAGGACGCGAAAGGAATGAAACAGGTTGCGGGAGAAATCTCCAAATCAGAAAAACGCATTGAGGAACTGGACGGGCAGGAGGCTGAGTTTAC
>JAGATO010000186.1 GCA_017621195.1 Bacillota bacterium
AAAGACGCCGGGGATGGATGTCATGAAGGTATTCTTGTCGTAGACGATACCCTTCTTTCTGGTCAGCTCCAGACCGTCGAAGCCGGTGGGATCTACCGCCTGACCGATGGCCAGAATCATGGTATCGATGTCCAGAGTTTCGGTCTTTCCTTCTACGGGGATGGGACGACGGCGGCCGGAGGCATCCGGTTCACCCAGTTCCATGACCTGTAATACGACCTGCTTCACGTGACCCTTGCGGTCCTTCTTCACCTCGATGGGGTTGGTCAGATTCTTGAAGATTACGCCTTCTTCTTCGGCTTCTTCAATTTCCACCATATCCGCAGGCATTTCGTCCTTGGTACGACGATAGATGTTGTATACCTTTTCGGCACCCAGGCGAACCGCGGTACGGCAGGCGTCCATGGCGGTGTTTCCGCCGCCTACGATAGCCACGTTCTTGCCCAGCTTGATCTCTTCGTTTCTGACGACCTTGCGCAGGAAGTCGATACCGCCGATGACGCCTTCCGCGTCTTCGCCCTTACAGCCGACGCCGGTGGATACCCAGGCGCCGATGCCGATGACAACGGCGTCGAAGTCCTGACGGATGGTTTCAAAGGGGATATCCTTTCCGATCTTGGTATTGGGCATCATGTTTACGCCCAGTGCTTCGATCAGGCTGATTTCTTCGTCCAGCACTTCCTTGGGCAGACGGTATTCGGGAATGCCGTAGCGCAGCATACCACCCATCTTGGGCATGGCTTCAAACAGGGTAACGTCATGTCCCATCTGTCTCAGGAAGGAGGCCATGGTCAGTCCGTAGGGGCCGCCGCCGATGACGGCAACGCTCTTTCCGGTGGAGGGAGCGCAGTCGGGCATCCACGCTTCTTCTTCGCACAGGTCTCTGTCACCTACAAACCGCTTCAGGTTTGCGATGGAAATGGGTTCGTCCACCAGGCCTCTGCGGCATTCCTTTTCGCAGGGATGGGGGCAGACGCGGCCGATGGAAGCCGGAAGAGGAATCTTATCCTTGATCAGCTTCAGAGCTTCGGTATACTGACCGTTGGCGATCAGACCTACGTAGCCCTGGCAGTCGGTCTGAGCCGGACATGCCTTGGCGCAGGGCGGACGGCAGTCTCCGGTGTGATTGGACAGCAGCAGCTCCAGGTTGGTCTTTCTGGATTCTACGACGCGATCCGTCATGGTTTTGATCACCATGTTAGGCCCGATGTTGGTAGCACAGGCCTTGCACAGTTTGGGGTTTCCTTCCACTTCTACAACGCACAGACCGCAGGATCCGTAGATCTCGGTGCGTTCGTCGTAGCAGAGGGTCGGGATGAAAACATCATTTTCTCTTGCGACTTCCAGGATGGTCTGACCGGGAGTTCCCAGGACTTCCTTTCCGTCGATGTTCAATCTGAATTTATTCACGGTTGGCTCCTCCTATTACTCTCTTACAATCGCGCCGAAGCTACAGTTCTCTTCGCACTTTCCGCACTTGATGCACTTGGTCTGATCGATGACGTGCTGTTCCTTCACAGCGCCGGTGATGGCGCCTACCGGGCAGTTTCTCGCACACTTCGTGCAGCCCTTACATGCGTCGGTGATCTCGAAGTGGATCAGCGCCTTGCAGGATTTTGCCGTACACTTGTGGTTGTAAATGTGATCTTCGTATTCGTTTCTGAAGTATCTCAGGGTGGTCAGCACCGGGTTGGGAGCCGTCTGACCCAGACCGCACAGGGAACCGTCCTTGATCTTCATAGCCAGCTCTTCCAGCAGTTCGATATCGCCGTCGCGGCCTTCGCCTCTGGTGATGCGTTCCAGAATCTCCAGCATTCTCTTGGTACCGATGCGGCAGTAGTTGCACTTACCGCAGGATTCCTTCTTGGTGAAGTCCAGGAAGTATCTCGCCATGTCTACCATACATGTGGTCTCGTCCATGACGATCATACCGCCGGAACCTACGATCGCGCCGGTGGTGCTGATGTCTTCGTACGTTACCGGAGTGTCGGCCAGAGAGGCAGGGATGCAGCCGCCGGAGGGACCTCCCATCTGTACGGCCTTGAAGGCCTTGTCGTTCTTGATTCCGCCGCCGATGCCGTAGATGACTTCGCGGATGGTCATACCCATGGGAACTTCCGCCAGACCGCCCTTCTTGATCTTACCGGCCAGAGCAAATACCTTCGTACCGTTGGACTTTTCGCTGCCCATGGCGGCAAAGGCTTCACCTCCGTTGGTGATGATCCAGGGAACGTTGGCAAAGGTTTCTACGTTGTTGATGTTGGTCGGCTTCTGCCAGTAGCCCTTCTCTGCCGGGAAAGGCGGCTTCAGGCGGGGCATACCGCGTTCGCCTTCCAGAGAAGCGATCAGCGCGGTTTCTTCACCGCAGACAAATGCACCGGCGCCGGCCTTGATTCTCAGGTCGAAGCTGAAGTCGGTTCCGAACAGGTTCTTCCCCAGGAAGCCCCGTTCTCTGGCCTGCGCCATGGCGATCTCCAGACGAGCGATAGCCAGCGGATATTCCGCACGAACGTAGATGATACCTTCGGTAGCGCCCATGGCGAAACCGCCGATGGCCATGCCTTCGATCAGGGAATGGGGGTCGCCTTCCAGAACGGAACGGTCCATGAATGCGCCCGGGTCACCTTCGTCAGCGTTGCATACCATGTACTTTTCGCTGCCCTTGTTCTGCTTGGCAGCGTTCCACTTGAACCAGGTGGGGAAGCCTGCGCCGCCGCGGCCTCTCAGACCGGCCACCTTGACGACGTCGATGACTTCGTCCTGAGTCATGGAGGTGACTACCTTCTTCAGGCTCTCATACCCGCCCACAGCGATGTATTCATCGATCTTTTCCGGGTTGATGATACCGCAGTTTCTCAGAACGATGCGCTGCTGCTGAGCTAAAAATTTCTTATCTTCTTCGGAAATGGCCAGCTCTTCCACCGGAGTCTTTCCGATCAAATGCTTATCCACGATCTCAGCCACCTTATCCGGCTGGATCTTCACATATCTGGCTTCTAATTCGTCGTCATCGCCGTATACGTCTACGATCGGTTCCAGATAGCAGGTACCGATGCAGCCGGCCTTGGTAATCGTAACATCCTTCAGGCCTTTTTCAGCTACCAGCTGTTCAAAAGCGTCGGATGTCTTCTTCGCGCCCGTAGCAATACCGCAGCTGCCCTGTCCAATTACAACTTTCATATTGTTACCTCCTACGCTTCTCTCGCTCTGATCTCATCCAGGATCGCCTTGACCTTATCCTTGGTGAGATTTCCATAGGTTTCGTCGCCGGCAGCGCTCTTGACCATCATGACGGGTGCAAGGCTGCAGCAGCCAAGGCAGGCTACGTTATTTAAGGTAAAAATGCCGTCTTCCGTGGTCTCACCGTCCTTGATGTTCAGGTGTTCTACGACAGCTTCTTCGATCATATCCGCGCCGTTAACATGGCAGGCGGTTCCCTTGCACAGCATGATCAGGTATTTCCCGATGGGCTGCAGACGGAACTGCGCATAGAATGTGGCGACGCCGTAGATCTTGGCGGCCTTGATCCCGGTGCGTTCGGATATGTAGTTGATCGCATCGACGGAAAGGTAGCCGTAGATGTCCTGGGCATTTTGCAGAATGGTGATCAGACTTCCCGGTACTTTGGCGTATTTGTCCAGTACGGGAGCCAATTCTGCAAATTCCTGCCCGGTGTTACCACCGCACTGGCAGTTGTGGTTCTTGGATGTCATACTAATCTCCTCCTATTTCTTACAATCCTGACGTTCCTTTCGGAACTGTGGCTTTTCAAAAACTGAAAAAACAGCAGCTGATACAGCCACTTTTTTTAGCGTAACAAAAAAATTGACTTATTTCAAGGAATACAACAGAAATTGTTCGTTAGTATTCTGTCAGTCGCCCAATTTCCCGAAAATATTGCATTTTTTGGTCTCGCT
>JAGATO010000187.1 GCA_017621195.1 Bacillota bacterium
CAACGCCATTATGAAGCGAGCCACACGGCACTATACCGTGGTGATTAAACCCATAACGACACCCTAATTCAGGGTGCCGTTAGCGGCGCTCAACTGCCGTTGGTCACCGCACCAGCTGCCGTTGGGCGCCGCAGAATGCATACAAAATGCAGGGATTTCATATTTTTCTATAAAATAAGCGGATCCTTCTCGGAAAATATAGGTCGCCAGCGCATGATCGATGGCGCTGACCACCATCGTACTGTCACAGAGAGAACGGAGAGGTTTTGGATACAATTACCTACTATCTTTCCTTCTTCCTGGTGGAAACCAACCGCTATGTTGCCGGACTTGGCATGCCGGTCTCACAGAACGTAATCAACCTGTTCGCCGGATGGCTGCGTTTGATCCCTCTAATGCTGGTAATGTACGGCACGGAGGGGTTTCACATCGACCGAGTGGGAATCGCCGTCGTATTCCTTTCCATTGCCGTGATGAACGGCGGAAATTAACAGTAATAGCTCTATTTGAGCAAATAGGCGTTACCATTCCAGCCGGGTCAGCCAGGCCAGGTTGGAGTCCTCAGAGAAGGACTGGATATTGTATAAGAACATGATATCGGTGACGGGAAGCGACGCAGATGCGTCGCTTTCCGGCCATCGGCCGTCGTTGTACAGCGTTCCGTGGGAATAGCGCAGGTCCGTGATCAGGATCTCTTCATAGTGAAGAGCCAGAAAGGGAACCATGCAGTTGGCGTAGGAGTCCTTGATCAGGAGCAGCTTTTTCCCGTTGCGCACCGGTGTCCGGATCAACAGCTGAGGATCGTTTCCGCCCAGAAAGAAGCTGTACTGATCCTTCTGACTCAACGCTTCCTTCCGATACAGAGAAGAACGCTGCTCCGTGACGGAGGGATCGTTTCCGTCGGTCCATGCGGCGAGGCTGTACTGGGGCTGAGACAGAGGAGTCCAACAGGTGATGGTATCGGCCTCGATCAGCGGATCGGGAGCTTTGGACCAGGTGGTGCCGAGGAAGCTTTTCGAAACCTCGTTCCGTTGGAATTCCGAAGGAGAAACCGGAGTCAAGCCCGCCTCCTCCGCCCATTGGCAATAGGCGATGTAAGCGCCCTCCGAGGTCCAGTGGTGATCGGTGCGATAGTAGAGCTGCGAAGCGCCGGATTCGGCACCGATGGCGCTTTCGCCGGAAGAAGCCGTGAAACTGCGCCACTGGAGGAGGCCCTGAAGCAGGTCGGGCGCTACCGCGTCCGGAACCTGGCTGTGAAGGAAGGTCAGAGAGTCGGACAGGGCCGCTTCTTCCGGGCGGTCAGTCAGCACGTGATCCGGCAGCTTTTCCTCCATTACCTAATGAGCCGTGGGAGCCAGCAGGATGGAGACGTTCACGTTCGGATGGGACTTTTGGGTTTGATCGATCCAACGGCTGACGATCTGCAGGTTTTTGGCCAGGCCTTTCTCATCGGGTTTTTCCATGGAAAACAGCCAGCCGTCATCGGCGAACCATACGCGGCCGTTGTCCTGTCGGGAGGACAGCCGCGTAAGTACCGTCTGAAGCTGCATCCAGCCGTCCCGACCGGGAAACTGATCGGAGGTATAGGTCTCGAAGTCGCTCATCCACTGTCCCGAACGGACAGCGTCCGCGGTGACGCGGGGAACGGAGGCCAGAGGCCGGTTTTCCATCTGGGAGAACTCCCGGTCGGGAACCAGGAGGTTCCATGCGGCTACAGCCGTGAGAAACAGCAGAAACACGATAGCGGGCAGAAGCTGTATGACAGTGGATTTTTTGGGAAGATGACGCATGATGAACGAACCTCCTCAAAAGCGAAAATACAGAAACGGATTGTAGGATGTGGACACCAGATTGGCGGTGACCAGAACCAGCGATGCGAAGATGGCTGCGCTCTGCAATAGAGAACGGCGCAGCGATCCCTTGCCGCTGGTCAGCCGATTCCACAGATGGGCGGGAAGGGGCGTGGAGGCCAGAGCGAGAACGAGGAACAGAACTCCGCAGTTACGCAGCAGGTACAGTCCCGACTCGTCCCACCAACCGTGGGTTCCGGTCAGGGATGCCAGACAGGAGGCGGCTGACGGCAGGTCGTCCATGGAGAACACCTCCCAG
>JAGATO010000188.1 GCA_017621195.1 Bacillota bacterium
CGGAGGTCAGGATGAGGTAGGTATCTTCGCCGAAGTCGTTGTGGCCGGGCGTATCCATGATGGAGATCACCTTGTCGCGGTAGTTGAACTGCATGACGGAGGAGGTGACGGAGATGCCGCGCTGCTTTTCGATTTCCATCCAGTCGCTGGTGGCAAACTTGGCGTTGCGGCGGGCTTTGACCGTACCGGCTTCGCGAATGGCGCCGCCGTGGAGCAGCAGCTTTTCGGTCAGCGTGGTCTTACCGGCGTCCGGGTGGGAGATGATGCCGAAGATCCGGCGCTTTTTTATTTCTGCTTCTAATTGTGGGTTAGCCATAGCTTTATATTCCTTTTCTCAATTTCTCAACGGTTTGAAACATAACGTGTCGCTTTATAGAACCGCCCCGTCGGGGCGGTTGCCGAACTATAATATCTTATCATAAAAGGCTCGGGTGATACAAGGGCGGAGACGGCGAAAAATCGTTACATTCCGGTATATTTTTCCCGAAACCATCATACGTATGAAAAAAACGGGAAAGGGGAGAAAAGAAGGACATGGTCAGTACACAGGATTTGAGAAACAAAGAGGTCATCAACATCTATAACGGAAAGAGCATCGGCTTCGTGGACGATATTACGCTGAATCTGGAAAAGGGAACGGTGGAGGGGATCGTGATTCCCCAGTCCGGAGGCGGGCTGTTTTCATTCTTCAGCCGGGGAAGCGAGATCATCGTACCGTGGCACTGCATCCGCCGCATCGGCGACGAGGTGGTTTTGGTGGAGCTGAGAGACGGGTTCGACGGCGGTTTGGACGGGGACCGGTTCGGTATGGGACGGGCGGAGGAACGCTTCTCTTGCGGATGTGGCGATCCCGGAAATGGGGAGGATGAGAAATAATCTTGCATTGTATGAAAAAGGCGGGTACAATTATACTGTATGATGAATGAAGCAATAGATTGGAACAGCAAGGGGGAGTTTGTGTATGAGATGCCCGTTTTGTGAACACGAAGATACGAAAGTGATCGATTCCAGACCGACGGAAGAGGGACATGCCATCCGGCGCAGGCGGGAATGCGACAACTGCGGAAAGCGCTTCACCACCTACGAGAAGGTGGAGGAAGTGTTCTTCATGGTGGTGAAGAAGGACGGAAGCCGCGAGGCCTTCGATCGGAACAAGGTGCTCAACGGCATCATCAAGGCCTGCGAAAAGCGGCCCGTTTCCATCGCGTCCATTGAAAACATCGTCAACGAGATCGAGCGCGGCTTAAACAATATGATGGAGAAGGAAATTGAGAGCAAGGTCATCGGCGAGGTGATCATGGAGCATCTGAAGGACTTGGACGAGGTAGCCTACGTCCGCTTCGCCTCCGTCTATCGCCAGTTCAAGGACGTGAATACGTTCATCGCCGAGATCGAAAAGCTGTTGGGAAAGGAAAAATAAATGGAAGAACGGATTTATCAGATCGCCATCGACGGCCCCTCCGGCGCCGGAAAGAGCACCATCGCTAAAAAAGTTGCCGCGATCCTGAACATCGACTATATCGACACGGGAGCCATGTACCGGGCCATTGGATACCAGATCAGCAGAGAAGGTGTGGATATGGAGGACGCTTCCGCGCTGTCATCCATGCTGTCCGAAACGGATGTGGATCTCCACGGGGGCAAGGTGCTGTTGAACGGCGAGGATGTGAGCGACCGGATTCGCACGCCGGAAATGTCCCGAATGGCCAGCGCCTGCTCGGCCTTGCCGGCGGTCCGCCAGAAGCTGGTGGAGCTGCAGAGAGCCATGGCCAAAAGCAAGAGCGTGATCATGGACGGCCGGGACATCGGAACGAACGTGCTGACCGACGCCAGATACAAGATCTACCTGACGGCTTCCGTGGAGGAACGGGCCCGCCGCCGCTACAAGGAGCTGTTGGAGAAGGGCGAGACGGTGACGCTGGACGAGGTGGAAGCGGACATGCGCCAGCGGGACTACAACGATTCGCACCGCCAGCTGAATCCGCTGCGGAAGGCGGAGGACGCGGTGGAGATCGATTCGACCCACATGAACCTGGAACAGGTGGTGGAACGGATTTTGGAGATCGTCGGACGGTAAGATATCAGTCGGTAGGATAGAAGAAAGAGGCGCAGAACAATGGCAGTACAAGTCTATACATTTCACGTTTCGTACGAGGGATTGGAACACAAGATCTGGAGAGAACTGAAGGTGTCGTCCAATTACAGGATGAATCAGCTGGGATATACGATTTTAGTCGCCTTCGATACGCTGGCGTACCATCTGTTTCAGTTTCGGTTTCGGGATCAGGACTACGTGATACCTCATAGCAACTTTCCGAAGGACGCGTTTGACATGGGCCAGTTCCGACTGAGCCAGCTGTCGTTACAAATGAACGAGGGTATGGAGATGATCTACGACTTCGGGACGATGCAGACCTTCCGGATCGAGCTGGTGGGCGTGGAGGAGATGAAGAAGGGATGGGGAAGAAAGTACCCGCTGATCTCCGACGGCGCCGGTATGGGGATCATCGACGACATGCCGGTGTTTGAATTGAAAGAAATGGTAGAGCAGATCGACCGGAACGGAAGAACGAATTCGCCGTTCTACTATCGCGACCGAATGAGACCCTGGGACTATCGCTGCTTTCTCATTCATTGTGTGAACGTTCTTTTGAAGGAAGAAGTGAGAATGATCGAGGAGGATTATTCCTATTTCTGGATGGAAGATTTTTCGATAAAACGGCGATAAGCAACAGAAATCAAAGCGCCTGGGCTGTGGGGAAGAACCTGCGGCCCAGGCGTTTTTGTGTTTTTTGAATATGGGAACAGAAAAGGGAAAGGGATTTGAGGATAGTGATTGAAATTGAATGTGGAGGGATGGTATAATTAATAATACATATGTCGTTATTATAGAAAGCAGTTCGTGTAAATCGTAAAAGAAAAAGGAAATATTTGAAAAGCGGATATGAAACTCGACATTCTTTTATCCTGTATGTATCAGAATGACGATACGATCATTCGAAATTCTCGCATTACGGGAGATGCAGTTGTCATCAATCAATGCGATCGGGAAGAATATGCAGAATATGATACGGAGTTTGGAAAAGCCAGATTCTTTTGTACGACAGAAAGAGGACTGACGAAAAGTCGAAACATGGCTGTGCGACAGTCAGACGCGGATATTTGCCTTTTATGCGACGACGATGAACTGTTCGTGGATGACTATGAGAAGAAGATTTTACAGGCGTATGTAGATCTTCCCCAGGCGGATTTGATCGCGTTCAAAGTGACGGATGTCCGTTCTCCAAGAACGGGGCTTCCGGATCAGGTGACACGGTTGCACTTTCCCAAGACAATGAAGATCAGTTCGTGGCAGATATCGTTTCGACGAGAGCGTTTATTGTCTTCACAGATTCGATTTGATGAACTGCTGGGAGCAGGAACGGGAAACGGAGCGGAAGAAGAAATGAAGTTTTTATGTGATTGTGAAAAGGCCGGATTGGTCGTGTTCTACGTACCCATAGAAATTGCATCGATCACGCAGGATTCTTCTACCTGGTTTGCTGGATATACGGAAGATTATTTTGAGAATCGCGGGGCAACGACACGGTATATTCTTGGAAGAGGTATCGCTTCGTTGTACGCGGTATATTACGTTGTGAGAAAACGAAAATTATATCAAACGGATATTTCTCCATGGAAAGCACTGAAGGCAACAATGCGGGGAATCCGGAAGGATAAGATTACGAAACAATCCAATCGCGAATCGTGATTGGGATCAGAAACGAGGAACGATGCATGAAGCTATTGACATTTGTAATACCGGCGTATAACAGCGAACAATTTCTGGACAAGTGTATTACAAGTATGTTGGCAGCTGAAATATTAGAACAGTTGGAAATTATCGTTGTAAACGATGGATCGACGGATGGAACTGTACAAATTGCGGAAAACTACTGTACAAACTATCCGGATGTGGTGCGACTGATTTCTCAAGAAAACAAAGGACACGGCGGCGCTTTGAATACGGGATGCGCCGCAGCGCAAGGTAAGTATTTGAAAGTCATAGATGCAGATGATTGGGTGGAAACGCAGAATCTATCGATTTTTTTCCGCTATTTGGGGCACTGTGACAGCGAAGTGGTTTTGACACATCACCATACAATTGATATTTCCAATGGGGAAATCAAAAACTGGAGAAACTATCCAGATGAATTTGGGAAGCGCTATTCCTTTACAGATGTCATGTCAAGCTGGAAGAGTTTTGATCGCAGTCTTACGTTTCATGGCATCACTTATAGGACAGATTTCTATCAGAAATATGCGAAGCCGTTACCCGAGCATGTATTCTATGAAGATCACGAATACGCAACGTTTCCCTGTTGTATGGCAGAGTCTATCACCTGTTTCGATCTTTTTATCTATGATTATCGGATCGGAGATGTCAACCAGA
>JAGATO010000189.1 GCA_017621195.1 Bacillota bacterium
ACCGGCAATGATCCGGCTCACCTGCTCCTGACGCTTTCCGCAGAACGAGCAGCGAATGGATTCTCTAGCCAAGGGAGTCCTTCCTTTCGTTACGCTGAACGCTTATCTCTTATAGATCACCTTATCAATCAGGCCGTAGGCACAAGCCTCTTCGGCAGACATAAAGTTATCACGCTCTGTGTCATTCCGGATGACATCCAGAGGTTTTCCGGTGTTCTCCGAAAGAATCTGGTTCAGACGATCTTTGATCTTCAGCATCCGTTCCACATGGATCTTCATGTCCGTGGCCTGGCCCTGGGTGCCGCCCAGAGGCTGGTGGATCATGATCTCGGCGTTGGGCAGCGCGATGCGCTTGCCCTTGGTGCCGGCAGACAACAGGAACGCTCCCATAGACGCTGCCATACCGATACAGATGGTGGATACGTCACATTTGATATACTGCATGGTGTCATAGATCGCCATGCCGGCCGTGACGGAACCGCCGGGAGAATTGATGTAGAACTGAATGTCCTTATCCGGATCCTGGCTCTCCAGATACAGCATCTGGGCCACGATCAGGCTTGCAGTGGTATCATTAACCTCCTCAGACAGGAGAATGATACGGTCATTGAGCAGACGGGAAAAAATGTCATAGCTGCGCTCGCCGCGGCTGGTCTGCTCCACAACATAGGGAATAAAGCTCATGAAAATCTCCTTTCACCGGGTGAATGTCTGAAACATTCTAACCGATCAGAAGCGAATTTATTCCAGATTTGGAATTAGGCTTCTTCCTTCTTGGAAACGTCGACAGCAACAGCGTTGTCCACGATGATCTTGACAGCCTTCTGTGCGCCCAGATCAGCCTTGACATTCTCGACGGAAACAGCAGCCTTGACCTGATCCAGTTCCATCTGATACTGCTCAGCGACCTTCTTCAGCTCTTCCTCAATCTCCTCCTCGGAAACTTCGATGCCTTCAGCGTCAACGATGGCAGCCAGCAGGACATTGGAACGGACAGTGGTCTCAGCCATGGGACGCATGGAGGAACGCAGGGAAGCCATGTCGCCGCCCATCATCTTGGCATAGTCATCCATGGTCATACCGCTCATCTGCAGCTGATAAGCGAACTGATCCAGATGCTTGTCGACCTGCTCATCGATCATGCAGCTGGGGATCTCAGCAGTCATATTCTGGGCAGCCAGTTCCACAGCGGCGTTCTCAAACTGACGATCAGCGTTGTCCTGACGGGTCTTCAGCTGCTTCTCGCGGATGTCGGCGCGCAGAGCTTCCATGGTATCGAACTCAGAAACGTCCTTTGCGAACTCATCGTCCAGCTCGGGCTTGATGGTCTCCTTGACCTCGTGGATCTTGCACTTGAAGACCACGGGCTTGCCGGCCAGCTCGGGGGTGTAGTTCTCAGGGAAGGTCACATCGATGTCCTTCTCGTCGCCTGCGGACAGACCGATCAGAGCTTCTTCAAAGCCGGGAACGAACTGACCGGAACCGATCTTCAGGGAGTAGTTCTCGCCCTTGCCGCCCTCGAAAGCGATGC
>JAGATO010000190.1 GCA_017621195.1 Bacillota bacterium
CTTACGATAGTAGGCCTTCGCCTCATTGACGGCGATCTTCAAAAACCAGGCGCGGCTGTAGTTCCGATTCCTCATTTGATGTGCCATCTTCATGGCCTTATACACTGCCTCCTGTTTCAGATCTTCCGCCAGATGAGGATCTTTCACATACTGCAAAATGAGCTGATACGCATCGTTCTCATACGGCTGAAGATAGGTTTCGAAGAACCGCTCGGCCTCCTTCTCATTCTTGAACATACGATTGTAGATACCCAAGGGAATCTCCTGTCTAAAAAGCTGACTGCGATGATGACTACGAATTACTCTTCTTCCGGATTGTATTCCCTGCGACTCTCCCGGAGCACTTTTTTCACCTGCTCCGCACACGTGAGAATCGCCTTTCTGTCGGATACGTCGCAATCGGACAGAAGTTCCTCCAGTTCCTGTGCGAACACGACGCTGGACTCCTTTACATTGCCGTACATCAGTCGATCCATGGGAACCTCCAGCTGATTGGCAATATCCACTACGACTTGAAGGCTCGGCTTCGTCTTTCCACGTTCGATGTGGGAAATGTTGCTGGGAGACGTACCGATCAATTCCGCCAATTGTGCCTGTTTCAGTTGTTTCATTTTTCGGAACTTCTTGATTCTCTGTCCCAACAATACATAATCGATGGCCATGCCCCAATCCTCCATAATTATAGTTAGTGTAAAGGAAATTGGGATTCTCATAAATAATCTACCTGTCCGAATATGATTATTACTATTTTTTTCGAAAATTATTTCTCAGAAAATGATCTGTAGCGCTCTTTTTCAGAGAAATTTGAAGCGCGGCGTTATCCGCCGCGCCACCATAAGAAAAGCCGAGATCCGCGGACCTCGGCCTTTTCTTTATCTTCTTATGTCTTTTGGCAAATCCAGCCTTCCCGCAGATCTATCCGCGGTTCTTGGTTACGCCGGTAACGGTGTATCCCTTGGCTTCGATCTCCTGCAGGATCTCTTCCACGTTCAGAGAATCCACGCGCAGGATCATGTCTGCCGAATTGTTCTCGTCGTGACGTACCACGGCCAGGTGCAGAATGTTGACGCCGTGGTTGGAAATGATGGTGGATACTTCCGACAGCACACCTTCCTTGTCCTTGGTGGAAACCACGAAGCGGGTACCGATCAGGCGGGCACCCAGAACGTCGATCAACGCATCGAACAGATCGCTTTCGGTCATGATACCGACCAGCTTACCGTTTTCTACGACGGGCACTGCATTTACCCGGTTGGTTCTCATTTCAACGGCGGCATCCTCAATCAGCTCGTCCGGAGTCACCACGGTGAAATTCCGATTCATAGCGTCCCTCACCTGGATCTTGGACAGCAGATAATTGATTTCAAATACGCTCAGCGAAGTGGCCTTGGTAGGAGAAACCTTTTCGATATCGCTGTTGGAAATCATGCCAACAACCTTTTCTCCGTCCAGTACCGGAACCTTCTTCAGATTTTTTTCTCTCATCAGGCCCATCAGTTCCGTAATGCCGGCAGATGCCTGAATGGAATAGGGATCTTTCGTCATGCGATCTCTTACGTACATAGTATTGCCTCCCGTCAGTATTTCTTTCGATCGCGCCAGACAGCCGGCGCGCCATGCTCCAATATAGATACTATATTATACAACGAAACCACCGCCATGTTCAAGTGAGTTCTTTTCGATCGTATCGGCGAACAGCCTTCGGCGTTAGTTGCGGGATTCGTCAATCGTGTCCGGATCACAGCGCACCGGTGACGAAGTAAAACGTCACCGCCAGAGCCTCCCGCAGATGATTCTGGGGAATCAGCGCCCACATCGATGGCGCCGTCTGTCCGCTGATGTTGACAAACCCCGCTTTCCCGGCAATCCGCAGCGCGCGGAACATGTGAAAATCCGACGTGACGATCACCACCGATGACTCTGCCGTGCCCCCGTCGCTTTCAATCAGCGCCAGCGAAAACTCCAGATTTTCCTCCGTGCTGGTGGATCTGTCCTCCCACAGAATGCGCGACGGATCGATGCCCTGACGTTCCAGCGCGGAAGCGATGGCATCCGCCTCGGAAATGTTTTCATCCGTCCCCTGTCCTCCGCTGGCAATCACCGTACTGCTGGGATTCTCCTGCAGATACGCGGC
>JAGATO010000191.1 GCA_017621195.1 Bacillota bacterium
AGAACGACCGGAGGACGAAGAGGAGAAGGAGAGGGCTCTCAATCCGCAGACCGTGGAGGAAGGAGGCCTGTACCGCCTGACCAGCGACGGTCACGGTCACTTCTTCTGGGAGAATGAAAAGGACAGGAGACCGGTGAGGGGCGATGTACGGTTTACCGACGTAATCTTCGGATATACGCCTCAGAAGCAGATCCTCAACGGCATCTCCCTGTGGGCCAAGCCGGGTCAGAAGATCGCCTTCGTAGGATCTACCGGCGCGGGAAAGACGACGATCATCAATCTGCTCACTGGCTTTTACGATATCGACGGTGGTTCCATCGCCATCGACGGCATCGATATCTCCAAAATTCGGCGGGAAGATCTGCGGCGCTCCATGTCCGTGGTTCTTCAGGACACCCATCTGTTTACCGGCACAATCCGGGAGAACATCCGTTATTCCAAGCCGGAGGCTACAGATGAAGACGTGGAGCGGGCGGCAAAGCTGGCCAGCGCCGATCCGTTCATCCGGCGTCTGTCCCACGGTTACGATACCGTCATCGAAGGGGATGGCGGCAACCTGAGCCAGGGTCAGCGACAGCTGCTGAACATCGCCCGGGCCGCGTTGGCGGATGCGCCGATCCTGATCCTGGATGAAGCAACATCCTCCGTGGATACCCGTACGGAACGCCACATCGAGCAGGGACTGGACGCCCTGATGGAGGGGCGGACTACCTTCGTCATCGCTCACCGCCTGTCCACGGTGCGCAATTCCAAGGCCATTCTGGTCATGGAACAGGGGCAGATCATCGAACGGGGAACCCACGAGGATCTGCTGGAACAGAAGGGAAGATATTATCAGCTGTACACCGGTGCGGTGGAGCTGGATTAAACGAAACGAAAAATCGCTGAAGTCATCGAATTCAGCGATTTTTTTGTGAGGAGACCGGGCGTATGCCCGCGACATGACGAACGTTTTTTTATCGTAAAATTTTGTGAAAATCTGCAAATGCTATATAGGAAAGCCATCGAAATTGTGGTACACTTGATGAGGTAAATGAAAAGAAAAGAGCAAAAATAATCAAAAAGAAAAGAAGGTATGTGAAAATGAGAAAGACGAAGATTATCTGCACCATCGGTCCGGCCAGCGATTCGCGCTCGGTACTGACCAAATTGATTGAAAACGGAATGAACGTGGCGCGCCTGAATTTTTCCCACGGAACTCACGCCGAACACCAGGCGAAGATCGATCTGATCAAGGAGATCCGGGGTGAGCTGGGTGCGCCTGTTGCGATTATGCTGGACACCAAGGGACCGGAAATCCGCACCGGTCGCTTTTCCAAACCGGAAGTAGAGCTTTCGGTGGGTCAGGAATTTACGCTGACCACCGAGGATGTGGAGGGCGACGAGACAAGATGCTCCATTTCCTATCGCGGTCTGCCCGGGGACGTAGCTCCCGGAAGCAGGATCCTCATCGACGACGGGTTGATCGAGCTGGAAGTGAAATCCGTGGAGGGACAGGAGATTCACTGTGTCGTCAATAATGCCGGTATTGTCAAGAACAACAAAGGGATCAACATCCCCGGTGCGAAGATTCATCTGCCGTCTCTGACGGAACAGGATATCGAGGACATCAAATTCGGCGTGGAAAACGGCATTGACTTCATCGCCGCCTCCTTTATCCGCAAAGCCTCCGACGTTCAGGCCATCCGGGAGGTGCTGCGCAGCTGCGGTGGTGAGAATATTTTCATCATTTCCAAGATCGAAAACAAAGAGGGCGTGGACAACATCGCTGAGATCATCGCCGCCTCCGACGGCATCATGGTGGCCAGAGGTGACCTGGGCGTGGAGATTCCGGCGGAGCAGGTGCCTCTGATTCAGAAGAAGATCATCCGCCGCTGCAATTTCGAAGGAGTTCCCGTCATCACGGCCACCCAGATGTTGGATTCCAT
Source organism: Bacillota bacterium (assembly GCA_017621195.1). Lineage (GTDB taxonomy): Bacteria > Bacillota > Clostridia > Peptostreptococcales > Anaerovoracaceae > RGIG446. Next base: position 1,929 of record JAGATO010000191.1, read on the forward strand.
GATGCGAAATCCCCGTCCTACCAGAGCGGAGGTGGCCGACGTGGCCAACGCCATTTTAGACGGAACGGATGCCATCATGCTGTCCGGGGAAAGCGCCTCCGGGAAATACCCGGTGGAGGCGCTGCGAACGATGAACAATATCGCACTGAATACGGAGACGTCGCTGAATTACGAGTCCATACTTCAGGAACGGGTTTTGATGAAGACGTACAACGTGACCAATACCATCGGTCACGCTACGGTGACCAGCGCCCACGGCCTGAAGGCAACGGCCATCCTGACGCCTACCAACAGCGGAGCCACGGCGTACACCGTTGCCAAATTCCGGCCGAAGACGCCGATTCTGGCCTTTGCCAACAGCCCGGCGGTAGCCAGACGGTTGGCTTTGTGCTGGGGAACGACGCCCCTGCTGATGGCCCAGGTGGAACATGAAAACCAGATCTTCCGCGAGGTCGTCGCTATCGCCAGAGGAAAGGATTATGTACAGGATGGCGATGTGGTCATCATCACCGCAGGGCTTCCCGTCGGCGGAAGCGGAAAAACCAATATGATGCGGATCCACGTGGTGGGAGGACCGATCTAATCGCAAAGAAGGAGAACGAAAGATATGGGAGAGTATTTGAAGTCGCTGCTGATCATCTGCCCGCTGGTGTTTACCGCGGGCTTTGTGGACGCCATCGCCGGAGGGGGCGGATTGATTTCCCTTCCGGCGTATCTGTTTGCGGGAGTGCCGTCCCACATGGCCATCGGCACCAATAAGTTCGCCATGAGCATCGGTACTGCTACGGCGTCGGCCAATTACATCCGGGCTAAAAAGGTCAACTTTTCCATCGCCATCTGGTCCATGCTGGGAGCTTTGGTGGGTGCGGCCACCGGTTCAAGAATCGCGCTTCTGATCAGCGACCGGGTTCTGACCATGATGATGGTGGGAGCGCTACCCGTGGTGGCCGTGTTCATCGCTACGCGGAAGGAACTGCGCTCCGACGACATTCAGCGCAAAGAGATGGGGCGGATGCGGTTTCTCATCACCTGCATCGCCATCGGTCTTTTCATCGGCATGTACGATGGAATGATCGGTCCGGGGACGGGAACGTTTATGATCCTGGCCTTCACCAGTCTTTTGGGGCTGGATCTGGTCACCTCCTCCGGCTGTGCAAAGCTGTCCAATCTGGCCTCCAACATGGCGTCGCTGTGCGTCTTTGCCATCAGCGGACAGATCAATTTCTCCCTGGGAATTCCGGCGGCGATCTGCACCACACTGGGCGCGTTTCTGGGGTCGCGGCTGGCCATCAAGGGAGGGTCCCGGTACATAAGGATCATCATTTTTCTCGTACTGGCCATGCTGTTTGTGAAGTTCGGATATGAGCTGCTGGTTAAGTAAGATGCCATACATGGCAGTTGGAACGTGAGGAGTAAGATGGATCAACTATTGATTTGGGTCGATGAAAACGATGAAGTCATCGGATACGGCGAAAAGCTGGAAACCCACCGGAGAGAACAGCTGCACCGGGCCTTTTCGGTGTTCGTATACGATGGGCGAAACGACCGGGTTCTGCTGCAGAAGCGGGCTTCGGGGAAATACCATTCCGGCGGAAAGTGGAGCAATGCCTGCTGTTCCCACCAGCGCAGGGGTGAGGCGGAAGCGGAAGCGTTGCGAAACCGTCTGAAGGAGGAACTGGGGCTTGACGTGGGCCCGGCGGAGATCGAAAGCGTCCCTTCGGAAGGAAACTTCTGTTACATGGGTAAGTTTACGTACTACGCTCCCTTCGACGGGCTGGCTGAGCATGAGGTAGACCGGGTCTTTGTCTATCGGATTCCCCGGGATCAGGAGGGACAGCTCATGGCGAATCCCGAAGAGGCGGAGAAACTGAAGTGGGTGGCGCGCCCGGAGTTGGAGCGGTGGCTGCAGCGGGAGCCGCAGGCGTTCAGCGCCTGGTTTTCCCGGGCTTTGGAACTGGCATGGCCGGCGATGGAGCCGCAGGGCGGCGTTCAACCTGCATTTTAAGGAATGGATCAGAAACGGAAGGCGGTCTCGGAAAAGAGCCGCCTTTGTTGCATTGGGTGAAAAGGATGCGGTAGGGCTGGAGGTACAAATGGGGAGGACAGAGATGACGGAATATGGTAAGATGAAAGCGGGTTCTCATCTGTAAAATTGACACATTTTCATCGAAGGCAGACCTATCGGAGCGCTGTCGGAGAAGGTACAATGGACAAAAGAGGTGACTGAAATGCTGCGAATGGAAATTGCTCTGTTTCTGATTCTGGTCCTGGTGGCCTACATCTATTTTTCCGCCGGAAAAAAACATACGCCGCTGCACAAAACCTTTTCCGCCCTGCTGGTCTGCGCGCTGGTTCACATGGTATTCGACGGAATTACGGTCTACACGGTCAACCGTCTGGACACCGTTCCCCTGTTCTGGAACGATCTGATCCACCGGATCTTCATCGGAAGCATGATCGTTGTGATCTATCTCTTCTATCGGTACATTTCCGTTCTGGTGGAGGAGGAAGCGGGAAAGATCCAGCAGGGGCTGAGGCAGGCGTCCTTTCTGTTTCTGGTGGCGGCGGAGATGGGGGCCTGGTTTCTGCCTGTCGAATACACCATCACATCTCAGGGAAACTATTCCAGCGGGGTATTCACCTATATCTGTTACGCGGCCGTGGCGTTTTATCTGCTGCTGTGCGCCGGACTGCTGATCGTCCATCGCAGACAGATCGATCACAAGCGCAAGTTTGCCATCGGAGCGGCGCTTATCATCGAATTTGTGATTTCTCTGCTGCAGTGGCTTCACCACACCTGGCTCATCAGCGGCATGGGGATCACTCTCATGACGCTGGCCTTTTATCTGACGCTGGAAAATCCGGATATCCTCCGGGCGGAGCTGACGGAACAGAAGATGTCCATGCTGTACCTGAAAAGTCAGGTCAATCCTCACTTTCTCTACAACACGCTGGATACGATCCGCATTCAGGCACAGCTGAACGGGGATAAGAAGGTGGCGGATCTGCTCATGCAGCTAGTGGATTTCTTCCGGCTCAGCGTGAAGGTAGATCGGTCCATGGTAACGCTGGATGACGAACTGGAGCTTCTGGAAGCTTATATGGAGCTGATGTGCTACCGCTATCCGGAGCTGCAGTGCAGCTACGATATCGATCCCGATCTGGGCGAAGCCCAGGTACCGAACTTCATTTTACAGCCCATCGTAGAAAACAGTCTGCTTCACGGGTTGAAGAATAAGGGATATCGGGGTGAGGTTCGCATTTCCGCCGCCAGGACGGAAGACAGTCGCATGGAGATCTGCGTCAGGGACAGCGGCAGCGGCTTTGCCGAGGGCAAGAAGGCGGCCATCGACGACATGCTGCGGCATTACGCCAGACAGGCTCCCAAGCTGACGGGAAACAGCATCGGAATTCTAAACGTGCAGAAGCGGATCAAAACGCTGTGCGGAAGGGAATTCGGCTTATCGTATACGGAAAATGAAGAGGGCGGCGTGACGGCACACATCCTGCTGCCGCTGAAGGAGGAAGGACGATGAAACGGCTGCGCGTACTTTTGGTAGACGATGAAATCATGATCCGGGAGGGCTTCAAACGGCTCTTCGACTGGGAATCTCACGACTGTGAAGTGGTGGGAGAGGCGGCTGACGGCATGGAGGCCCTGAGCCAGATCGACGTTCTGCAGCCGGATCTTGTCATCATGGATATCAACATTCCCATCATGAATGGATTGAAGGTGATTCAGCTGAGCCGGATCAAACATCCCGCCACGGCGTTCATCATCGTCTCCGGCTATGACGATTTTTCCTACTGCCGGGAAGCCCTGCGGCTGCAGATTACGGACTACATTCTGAAGCCGGTGAATTACGAGGAATTCGGGAACTGCATCGACAATCTGAAGATCTCGATGTTTGAGCGGCGGATGGAAGAACAGCCGGTCCTTCAGGAAGAGCGTCCCATCAACGGAATCACGCGCTATCTGCAGGAACATCTTGCGGAGGATGTGAGCTTGGGCGTTCTGTCGGAGGAGTTCCATCTGAACCCCCAGTACATCAGTCAGCTGTTCAAGAGCGAGATCGGCGTCAATTTCCTGACGTATCTGACCAACATCCGCATGGAGAAGGCCAAGAAGCTGCTGCTGTCCACGGCTCTTTCCATTGCGGAGGTGTCCGAACAGTCGGGCTACGAGGATTATCGCGTCTTTACCAAGGTGTTCAAAAAAGCGGAGGGCATTACACCATCTCAGTACCGAAGGGATTTTCTTGAGGCGAAGCCGGAGGAGAGGGGGAAGAAGGATGAACTGTGAAATACTGCGGCTGGTGGACCGGCCGGAACTGAAGGAGAGGGCTGCCTGCTGGTTTCATGAAAAGTGGAGGATTCCACTGGAAGCGTACCGGGAAAGCATGGATGACTGCCTGGCCGGGAAGGGGCCGGTGCCCCAGTGGTATGTGGTCATGGAAGGGGAACGGATCGTCGGCGGACTGGGCGTGATCGAAAACGATTTTCACGACCGGAAGGATCTGACGCCCAACGTCTGCGCAGTCTACGTGGAGGAGGATCGCCGTTGTCTTGGCATTGCCGGAGCGATGCTCCACTTCGTCTGTGAAGAAATGAAAGAGAAGGGGATCGATACGCTGTATCTGATCACCGATCACACGTCATTCTACGAGCGGTACGGCTGGGAATTTCTCTGTATGGTGCAGGGTGACGGCGGGAAAACGCCTATCCGGATGTACGTTCACAGGGCCGATGCGTAGAAAGGCTTATCATGACTGAAACACGAACATCACATTGGAAGAGATATTTTTTCATGATCTGGACGGGGGAGGCATCGATCGTAGAGATCGGCATTTCCGCAGGAATGCTGGTCGGAGGTATGATCCTGGGAAGGTGGGGCGGTATTCAAAACCGCGGTCGTGAAATCATCGGGTCGGTGATCCTGGTGGGAACGCCGGTCATCGTTTCCGGACTCCTTCCTCCCGGCGGATTCTGGTGCTTCGTTCTCTGCTGTGTGATCATCGGCATTTCCATTCCGTTTTACAACGGGCCGCTGACGGCCCTGATGCAGGAGAGGATCGATCCGGAAGATCGACAGGAAGGACGGCGAAGAAACGACGCAGCCACGATGAGAAATGTCGGAAAGAATGAGACTTTCCCTTGATTTTTCAATCGACTTGTGATATTTTAATATGAGATATACATAATAATACTGTAAAGGCTTTGAACCGGACAAGTACCGCAGAGAAATCCAATCCAGGGAGTGACGTCACCGACTGAAAGCGTCATTTGTTGAGACTTGGCGGGAATAACACCGGGGAGCCGGAACGCGAACGAGGGGAGTGGATGCTCGGACTTTAGTAGCGCGGCCCGGATGGCGACCGTTATACGCGAAAGAGGATCGGAATTCGAACGAGATATTCCGGTCAAACCGGGTGGTACCGCGGAAGTAATATTTCGTCCCTGAAAGCACAGGCTTTCAGGGACTTTTTCATACTGTAACAAAACCAATGGGTCAATGGAGGAATATCGATGAAAATTACAGACGAACTGGTTGACTATTTAGGTCAGCTGTCCCGGCTGGACATTTCCGAAGAGGAAAAGGCCGGACTGAAAAGCGATTTGACGGACATCCTGGACTACATGGATCAGCTTTCGGAGCTGGACACCAAGGGAAAGCCGGAAATGTCCCATCCCTTCGGAAACACCAACTGTTTCCGGGAAGACGCGGTGACCAACGGGGATGACCGCGGCGCGGTGCTGTCCAATGCACCGGCAAAAAAAGGAGATTATTTCAAGGTGCATAAGACCGTGGGAGAGGAGGTATAGCCGTGAGCGAAAGGAAACAGGTTCTGGACATGAGCGCCCTGGAGCTGGGTCGGAAGATCCGGGCCAAAGAAGTGGGTGTAAAGGAAGCGGCTCAGGCCTATCTGAGTGCCATCGAAGAAACGGACGGAGAGATCAACTCCTACATCACCGTCATGAAGGAAGAAGCTCTGGCCGAAGCCGATGAAGTGCAGAAGAAGATCGACGCAGGTGAATTGACCGGGCCTCTGGCCGGCGTACCGGTGGCCGTGAAGGACAACATGTGCACCAAGGGAACGCTGACCTCGGCGGCCTCCAAAATTCTGGAGAACTTCATTCCTCCCTACAGCGCCACCGCCGTGGAAAAGCTGAAGGAAGGGGGAGCCGTCATCCTGGGAAAGGTCAACATGGACGAATTCGCCATGGGCGGTTCCACCGAAACCTCCTATTACGGAATCACGAAGAATCCCTGGGATCTGACCCGCGTTCCCGGCGGTTCCTCCGGCGGATCCGCGGCAGCGGTTGCCGCAAAATTAGCGCCCTATGCGCTGGGCAGCGACACCGGCGGTTCCATCCGTCAGCCCTGCGCTTTCAATAACCTGACGGGAATCAAGCCCACCTACGGCGCCGTATCCCGCTACGGTCTGCTGGCCTATGCGTCCTCCCTGGATCAGATCGGACCCATCGGGCGGAACATCGAGGACTGTGCCGCAGCCCTGTCCCAGATCTCCGGAAAGGACGTGAAGGACAGTACCTCC
>JAGATO010000192.1 GCA_017621195.1 Bacillota bacterium
CATGGGAGTCACCACGGCAATCGCCGGCCAGTGCGGCGAAAACCGCTATCACCCCGCCGACTATCTGGACATCGTCGACCGCGACGGTGCCGCTACGAACGTAGCCATTCTGGCCGGACACGGCTGGTTCCGCGAGGAAGCCGGACACATGGATAAATATTCCCCTGTCACGGAGGAAGAACTGGCGAAGATGACCGAATCTATGCAGAAAGCCGTGGATCGGGGCTGTCTCGGCGTTTCTTACGGAATTCGCTACATTCCCGGAATCGACGAACGCGAACTGAAGGCCACGGCGGCGGTTTGCCGGAAAGACGGAAAGTGGATCGCTGCACACATCCGCAGTGACGCAGAAGAAGTTTATGATGCTGCAAAAGAATTCCTGGATATTGCGAAGGATCTGAAACTATCCGTCGAACTGTCCCACATCGGATCCATGGCGGGCTTCGGTCAGATGACTGAGTTTCTCCGCATGGTAGATACATACAAAATGAACGGCGTAGACGCATCCTGCGACTGTTATCCCTATTACGCCTTCTCCACATCCATTGGTTCTACCACCTATGACGACGGCTGGCTCGACCGCTATCAGTGCGGATACGACGTTGTTGAAATGTGTGAAGGAACGTACAAGGGACAGCGCCTGACAAAAGAAACCTTCGACGAAGTACGCCGCGAAACGCCGGAATTCGAAACGATTTGTTACGTCATGAAAGACCACGACGTGGATCTGGCATTCAATCACCCCAATGTGATGCTGGCCAGCGACGGGATTTTCAGTTCCGGTCAGGGTCATCCCCGGGCAGCCGGCGCGTTCCCGCGCCTTCTCGCTGAATTCGTCCGACCTGGAAAGCTGTCGATGTATGAAGCGATCCGCATGATGACAGCCATGCCGGCGGAAAAAGCAGGTCTGAAAAACAAGGGTCGCTTAAATGTAAACGCTGACGCGGACATTGTGATTTTTGATCCTGAAACGGTTAGGGACAACGCCACATTCGAAAACCCCATTCTCCCGCCTACCGGAATCAGCTACGTTCTGATCGGTGGTGAAATTGCCGCAAAGGATGGTAACATGGTCCAGTCGCACCTGGGACGCTCCGTCAGAAAATAGTACCTATACACAATTCATACTCTCCATACAAAAAGGTGAAGACCGCTGATTATTCAACGATCCTCGCCTTTTTCCAATGGTTTGTTGTTTCGGTTGTACTCTTGTTAATTCTGACAGGCCTTTCTGTAACAGATGCTTGTTATGTCACGCATGATCGACTCTGCCTTTCGGATATTCGTATCCGCTGCGGCCATGACCAGGACAAAGGGTTTGTCCGCAAAGACGATTCCACCATCCAGGATCATATCATCATCGAATCCAGTCTGGTGCCCCACTTTCATATCCTCACTCAATACGTGAGGAATGATGGTTCCCCGCTGATGCTGGATCATCAACTGGATCATGCGGCGGCTGGCCTCTTCTGAAATCAGCTGCCCTTTGTACATTCTCTGAAAAATAGCCGCCATCTCCCGAATGGATATGTAATTCTGAACACCCTTTTTCATTTGTTCAAAGTCGTAGATTTTCCGGTTTACACTCATATTCTGATATCCCAAAGACCGGAATGTTTCATTGATATTGTCGATTTTCAAAAAATCCAGGAGCATGTTGAACGCAATATTGTCACTGACGGTAATCATAAGATTACACAGGTCGGAAATCGTGATTTCGATTCCGTCATGCAGGTATTTTAATACTCCAAATGAGTATGTCCCCGCATCGGGATAGTCTGCACGGTTGAACCGGGTCGTCATATTCTCATCCAGCCGCCCGGTCTCAATGGCTCGAAAACATTCCACCAGTGCCATCAGCATGACACCGCCGGAAGCCGGAAAAACTGTGCAGTTTCCGCAGAGGATTTCCTGCCCCGTGGTCAGATCGATGTAATTGACCCCGAACTTTCCTTCGATATTGGATAACCGGTCGTTGATTGATTCTGCGATCATATTACACTTCCTCCTTTTCTCCGCCTCCCAGGCCGTATTTTTTCAACTTTTCAAACAAACTGGTCTTACTGATATCCAGCCGTGCTGCGGCCTGAAGCCGCGAACCTCCGCAGCGTTTTAACGCATCTTCCAAAACCTTCTTCTCGAAGTCGTCACGCAGTTCCTTCAACGTCCGCACGTCATCATCCAGAAGGATTCCATCGTTTTTTCCCAGATCCACGTCTTCCGGCAGGATCACCTTCCCGTCGGAAAGGATGCAAGCCTTTTCGATAACATTTTCCAGTTCACGGATATTCCCGGGCCAGCCATAATTCTTCATCTTCTCCATGGCTCTCTGACTGATGACCTGCTGCGGTACTCCCAGCCGCTCACAGATTTCCGGAAGCAGATCCGCAATGATATTGTAAAGCGAATCGATGCGTTCCCGCAGCGGTGGGATCTCCACGGGAAAGACATTGATCCGATAATACAGATCTTCTCTGAATTTATGTTCTCTGACCTGAGTTTTCAAGTCTTTATTTGTAGCGGCGATGATTCGTACATCTGCCGTTTTCTTCTTTACACCGCCCACGCGGAAATAGGTTTTGTTCTGGATGACTTCCAGAAGCTTTCCCTGAAGCGATAACGGCATCTCCGTGATTTCGTCGAGGAACAGAGTCCCTCCCTCTGCAATCTCAAAGTACCCGGCCTTTCCACCTTTTCGTGCACCAGTGAAAGCTCCCTCCTCATATCCGAACAGCTCACTTTCGATCAAATTGTAAGGAATCGCCGCACAATTGACCGATACGAACGTTCCTTTTTCACGCTTACTGCATTTATGGATCTCCCGTGCCAGAAAACTTTTTCCGGTTCCGCTTTCCCCGGTCAAAAGGATCGTGGTATTGGTGGAAGCTCCCTTCTGCAGTAAAAAACGGATCCGGTTGATCTTTGGATCATTTCCCCAAAGTCCAAAGGTATATCCGCCGCTCAGCTCCTTCCGGCTGTCGGCCTTTGTGATCATATCATATACTTCAGAGTGAGAACTCAATTCTCCCAGTACATCGAACTCATTCCGAACGATCCACAGGACCCGGCGGGGAGTTGCCGACGAGAACGTCAGCCTTTGGACATGATACAAAATCCCGCCCAACCGGATAATGGAACTGCCATCCTCCTCCATTCCAGTCGTTGCACTGACAAATTCCTCCGTCAGAACATCTTCGATCCTCACTGGCTGGGCATGGATCCGTTCTTCATCCCAAAACCCCTCGAACTCTGCACCGGTCAGAATCTCTGTCACACGGTGTTCTGTCCCATTTTCTGCTACAGTAAAATATAAAAATCCGGACTCATTCAGGATCGCCAATGCCGCCCCGCCTTCCAGCGATGCTTTTACTTCCTGAGAATCTGTCTGTAATACAGCATCTTCCCCGGGACGCATCAGTTTCAGATAACAGCCATGAAATACGGTTTCGAGCCATACGTCCTGTTTAGCGGCTTCCTCCGTCATGGATTTGATGAGAGAATGTACGCTGTCGTCCTCATAGACACCTGCCACGATCAGCGGACCTGTCCGCGATAGCCGCTCTCCGCACACGTTCTCCAACAGCTTTCTGTCGTCCGCTGTAATTCTGGCGGCATCGGAAAACAGCGCCACAAAGATATCGCCGCGCTTGATCTTTCCGGAAGCGTAACAAAACGGCCGGCTCAGCCGGTGTTTCATCACACTGGAATACAGATGTTCTCCCATATACAGAAGCTGGTTATCTTCCGTCGTAATGATCATTTTCTTCTTACTCATGTTGCTCCCCCTGACGAGATTGCATGTTAAAAATTTAACTTTATTATCTTCCTTTTTTCCACAGGGTGCAAGGAAAAAATCATTTTTTCGATTTTGCAGTCCGGTTTTCTGTACTCAAGTCCAGTTTTCCGAACTCACATCTTCTTATTTTTCTTCCTTTCAGACCATAATCTCGCTGTTCTTCTGAAAAAATCATTTCTTTTTACGTTAAAATCAGCTAAAATATCTTCGGTTTTTTTGTCCGTTTTTATTTTCACTAAGTGGCACGCATTTTGCGTATACATATAAATGTGCAATTATTCATTGCTCTGAAATCCATTTACTTAAGAAAGGAGTTTTCTCATGGAAGAAAAGAAACAAGCTGGACAGTTAAAGAAAGTCATCGGCCTGTTCGGCGGTATCAGCTTAGTTGCCGGTATGACCATCGGTTCCGGCGTATACTATCTGGGCAGCTACGTTCTGGAACGTACCGATTTCAGTTTCGGTTTAGCATTGCTGTGCTGGATCATCGGGGGTATCGTATCGATCCTCGGCGGCCTGTGCTTTGCAGAACTGGGTGCATCGCGTCCTGTTTCCGGCGGTATGACCATCTATCTGAGCGAAGCTTACCATCCTGCACTGGGCTTTATCAACGGGTTCTCCGGTTTTATCCTGACAGGCTCCGGTTCCATCGCCGCTCTGGCTATGGCTGCCGTTACCGGTTTCAAGGGTACTTTGGGACTGTCTGATCTGGCTGTAAAGATCATTGCGATCCTGATCATCGTATTCTTTACCGCACTGAATCTGCGCGGTGCTAAGCTGGGCGTTGCTTTCCAGAACTTCACCATGGTTGCCAGAGTCATTCCTCTGATCCTGATCGTTCTGATGGGTGTATTCATGGGTACTCAGGACGTTGATCTGAGCCTGTCCATGGAAGGAACCCGCGCTGAAGGCGGCGGTATCACCGGCATGATCTCCATGATCGGTTTCGCAACCTTCGCATCCCTGTGGGCTTATGAAGGCTGGACCAATCTGAACACCGTAGGTGAAGAAATGAAGAACCCCAAGAGAGACCTGCCCCTGGCAATCATCATCTCCCTGGGCTTCATCACCTCCATCTACACTCTGTTCCAGTTCTGCATCTACAGAGTATTACCGGCTGAAACCATCGTTCCGATGATCCAGTCCGGCGACATCTACCTGGGCAATGCTGCAGCGGAAGCTCTGATGGGTCCCATTGGTAAGACACTGATCCTGGCCGGTATGACCGTCGGTATCTTAGGTACCGTAAACGGCGACGTCCTGGTATTCCCCAGAACCTACTACGCAATGGCGAAGGACGGCTTCCTGCCCGCCAAGCTGGCTGAAGTTGATCCGAAGACCGGTGTTCCCGTACCCGCCACCTTAGCATCCTCTGCAATCTCCATCGTTCTGGTTGTATTCAACAGCTTACAGTCTCTGACCGACCTTCTGATCACCCTGACCGCTCTGTTGAACGTACTGTGCATCATCGCGGTTCTGATCTACAGAAAGAAGTTCCCCGAACTGGAAAGGCCGTACAAGGTTCCCGGCGGTGCTTTCACCGTAATCATCACGGTTATCCTGTTCGGTATTCTGCTGGTAAACAACTTTATTGAAGCTCCCATGGCATCAATTCAGGGATTAGCAGTTCCCGCAATCGGTCTTGTAGTGTATAATTACTTCAAGAAGAAGAACGGCGGCCAGGATTATCAGGGCTAATATGCCAAATAACAGAGGACATCATGGAACAAGCATTACAAACAAAAATTTTAGAGCGTTTCGCTCAGCAAAAGGGCCATACCGGATTGTATTATAAGAATCTGGTCACCGGCGAAGAGTTCGGTTATCAGCAGGACGAAGCTTACCTTGCTGCAAGCGTGATCAAACTCCCCATCTTTATGTCCATCATGAAGTGGGCCAGCGAAGGGAAAGCCTCTCTGGACGAAAAGATCACAGTGGCTCAGGAAGATAAACTGCCCATCTGCGGTGCGCTGACCTTATTCACTGACGAACCCACCGTTGACATCCGTACCCTGTGCCGTCTGATGATTTCTCTCAGCGACAATACAGCTACCAACGTGCTGATCCGTCGTTTCGGGATTTCCGCTTATGTGGAGGAATTCCGGAAGCTCGGTCTGAAAAACACCGCTCTGAACCGTCTTCTGTTCCAGCCGGAACTCTCTGCTCAGGGGATCGAAAACTATATCGTTCCTCAGGAAATGGGTATGTTATTGGAACAGATCTACAATCGAACATTCGTCAGCGAAGAAGTTTCCGCGGAAATCAATGATACCCTGCTTTTACAGCAGATCAATCACAAGATTCCCGGCGCTTTAGGCGAAGGGATCGTAGCTCACAAAACCGGTGAAGACGATAACCTGACCAATGATGTAGGCATCGTCTATTCAAAGACTCCGTTCATCGTATGTTTCGCAGGTCACGACACCGACGTATATCAATTTGAAACACTGATCCGCGAAGTCAGCGCTGAACTGTATCACTTACATAACATCTAGATCACGGCAATCAAAATGACGCATTGGATTTTTCCAATGCGTCTTTTTTTAATCGTTCTTTTTGTGCCACTCTTCGATGGCCGCCAACCGCTCGCGGACTTTGGCTTCCGTTCCCTGATTGGTGGGACGGTAGTATTTTCTGTCCTGTAACGCTTCTGGAAGGCACTTCATATTTGTGATTTTATCTTCCGTATCGTGAGCGTATTGATATCCTGCACCGTATTCCAGCTCCTTCATCAGCTTTGTGGGAGCATTGCGGATCTGCAGCGGAACCGGCTCCGCCATGCCCTTGATGGCGTCCTTCTTCGCACTTTCGTAAGCCATGTACAGCGCATTGGATTTGGGAGCCAGCGCCATGTACGTCACCGCGTGAGTCAGGTGAACGCTGCACTCCGGCATCCCGATAAAGTGGCAGGCCTGGTACGCCGCCACGGCGATCTCCAGCGCTCGGCTGTCGGCCAGTCCCACGTCCTCACTGGCGAACCGCACCACGCGGCGCACCACGTACAATGGATCTTCACCGCCTTCCAACATGCGGGCCAGCCAGTAGACGGCTGCGTTCACATCGCTGTTACGCATGGACTTGTGTAACGCAGAAATCAGATTATAATGTTCTTCCCCGTTTTTATCGTATAATAACGATTTTTTACTGGTACACTGTTCCAGTGTTTCCATGGTTACGGTGATGGTCGTTCCGTCTTCGCTGATATCCCCGTTCAACACCAC
>JAGATO010000193.1 GCA_017621195.1 Bacillota bacterium
CCATCCCAACGCGGGAGGCGTTTTGGTGCTGGGTCTGGGCTGCGAAAACCTGACCATGGAGCAGTTCAAGGAGGAACTGGGAACCTGGGATGACCGCCGCGTCAAATTCCTGGTCTGTCAGGAGTCGGCGGACGAGCTGGAAGAGGGCTCCCGGCTGCTGGCTGATCTGGCCCGGTACGCCGGTGGATTCCGCCGGGAAGCCATCCCCGCCGGAGAGCTGGTGGTGGGCATGAAGTGCGGCGGTTCCGACGGCCTGTCCGGCATCACGGCCAATCCGGCGGTAGGTCGGTTCTCCGATCGGCTGATCGCCCTGGGCGGGACCACAATTCTGACCGAGGTTCCGGAGATGTTCGGCGCGGAATCCATCCTGTTCGACCGCTGTGCCGACCGGGCGGTATTCGACCGGGCGGTTGCCATGGTGGAGAAATTCAAGGCGTACTTCACCGACCACGGTCAGGTAGTCTACGAAAACCCCAGCCCCGGCAACAAGGCCGGCGGCATCACCACCCTGGAGGACAAGTCCTGCGGCTGTGTCCAGAAGGGCGGAAGCGCCCCTATCACCGACGTTTTGCAGTACGGCGACCAAGTGCGGACGCCGGGACTGAACCTGCTGTCCGGTCCGGGAAACGACATGGTCAGCTGCACGGCTCTGGCCGCCGCCGGCGCTCACCTCATCCTGTTTACCACGGGACGGGGAACTCCCTTCGGTGCTCCGGCTCCCACGGTGAAGATCTCCACCAATACGGCTCTCTTCGAAAAAAAACCGGGCTGGATCGACTTCAACGCCGGTACAGTGGCCGAAGGCGAGCCGCTGGATCGGACCGGCGACCGGCTGTTGGACTACGTTCTGGCCGTGGCCGGAGGACATCTCACCAGCAGCGAGCGTCGAGGTGCAAGGGAGATTTCCATCTTCAAGGACGGCGTCGTTCTGTAATGGCCTTCAGATTTAAAATATTTGTGTTTGAAAAAAAAGAAGCGATACTCGGTCATGAAACCCAGTATCGCTATTTTGTTTCGCCAATCCCGTCTAAGGGATAATACAATCGTAGTTTTTCCTACCGGAACACCAGTGCCACAACGGTGCCCACGATGGTCCATGCCAGATAAGTAAACTGCCGCAGATACTTGGTAAAGCGGTTGATGGACAGCATGGGCATCACCAGGTTGAGCAGAGGCGTGATCCCGATGATGATGAAAATGACCAGCGGGACCAGGTAGATCATTTTCTGATTGTGCTTCGTAAAGCGCGGATTGAACATGGTTCCCAGCGTAACTCCCACGGCGAAGTACACGATGTACGTGGCGATGGAAGCCAGAAACAGAAGGTTTCCAGATGCGCCTGCGTAGATGTTGATCTGAGCGTCCAGAAAGGCACCCACGATCATGCAGACCACGATCAGAAGCGTTCGTAACACCAATGCCATAGCCGACTATACCTCTGCAATGACCTCGATCTCGATCAGAACGTCCTTGGGCAGACGGGCCACTTCCACGGCGGAGCGGGACGGATACTGTCCTTCCGTAAAGAAGGTGGCGTAGATGGCGTTCATCTTTCCGAAGTCATTCATGTCCTTCATGAAGACGGTGGTCTTGATGACCTTTTCCATGGAGCTTCCGGCAGCCTCCACGATGGCCTTTACGTTCTTCAGAGACTGGGTTGCCTGAGCTTCAATTCCTTCCGGAATGATGCCGGTTTCGGGATCCACCGGGATCTGACCGGAAGCAAACAGCAGATTTCCGACGATATTTCCCTGTGCGTAAGGGCCGATAGCTGCAGGTGCGTTTTTCGTTGCAACGGGTGTTTTCATGTGATTGTCCTCCTTAGATACTATTGTTCTTCTTCGGGCAGCGCTTCCGGCGATACGGAAAGCACTTCCCCATATTTTTCTACCTGACTGATCCGGATCTGTGACGCTTCGGGAAGCGCCAGAACTCCGTTGACCAGGAGCAGGTTTTTGCTGATATAGTCCGTGTCCAGAATGTCTCCTTCCACGGTCACCTTGCTGTAGGGAGTGAAGTTTTCGCCCTCCACGTACCAGTGGCCTCCGGCGGAAAAGACGTTGGTCACGGTGATGTCCCGGATTCCCATCTTCATGTCGGTGGGCTGGGGCTTTCCCTCTTCTCCGTAGATATATCCCTTTCCGTACAGCATGTCGTACTGCAGGGCCTTCAGGTTGGAAATGTAGCTGGTCCTCTCCTGCTGCGTCTGATGGAACTGAATCATCGTACCGCTGTGGATCTTCAGCTGGTCGAAGACCTCCGCCGACAGCTGATAGGCGTACAGATCCTGGTCCTTCTGCCGCAGGCGGAAGTTGCTCCAGACCACGTATTCCGTCTGGAACAGATCCCGATTGGTCAGTTCGTTCTTCTCGATGGCCAGGTTGGGCAGGTGGTCGCCGTACAGTACCACTACCGTAGGCTCGTCCCACTGACTCAGCGCGTCGGTGAGATCGCCGATGAACTGATCCATTTCGTGAATCTGCTGGACGTAGTATTCGAACTGATTCAACCGTCCCTCACTGATGGAGTCGTCGTTGGACGATACCTTGATCCCCGGATCTTCGTACACTTTCTTGGTGGGGTATTTCCCGTGGCCCTGCACCGATACGGTATAGACGTAATCGCGGCCCTCGGTAGACGCCAGCGCCGTCATGATCTCGTCGGTCAGCACTGCGTCCCTGGCCCAGTTCTTCGGCGTTTTCGTCACATTCAGCATGTATTCCAGCGAAGTGAAGTCGTCGAAGCCCAGGTTGGAGTAGATCTTATTCCGTCCGTAGAACACGCCGCGATGGTTGTGCAGTGCGTGGGTGGCGTAACCCAGCTCCTTTAAGCTGTAGGCCGTGCTCTCCACGGTGGTCTTTTTCAGGATCGTCTCAAAGGGATACTCGCCTGGTCCGAAGAACCGAATACGCATCCCCGTCAGAACCTCCATTTCCGTGTTGGAGGTTCCGGCGCCTACCACCGGCACCGTCAGGAATCCGTCGCTTCCGCGCCGCTTCAGGCGACGCCAGTTGGGCAGCGGATCCTCGGAGCACTCCAGCCAGGTGATGTACTGGGGATCCATGAAGGATTCCAGCTGTACGTATACGATGTTGGGGAGCTCTTCCGGCGCTTCCTCCTCCCAATATCGTTCTTCTTCGATGTTGTCCAGCACGCCCATCATTCGCTCTTCGGAATAGTTGGGCGGCTTCGTTACGCCGCGGTTCAGCCAGGTGCTGGCAAAGCAGTAGCCGAAGCCGTGTCGCCGATAAGCATCGCCCAGATTGTTGAACACGTTGGACAGGTCACCGGATTTCAGCGCCGCCTCGGTTCCACCCAACATCAAAGCCGTGCAGGCAACGGCGATCACCGCACCCTTCCACAGCTTCCGGTTCTCCGCCTTGGGTGCCTTGAAGAACACCACGACCAGAATGATGACGGTGGCGATGACTCCGCCCAGCATGGCGTACAGTTCCGCGTTGGAGAAGTAGTTGGGCAGGACGCCCAGACCGGTCTCCACCACATCGAAATCGTTGATGGTAAACGGCGTGATTCGCTGCGTCAGGATGACGCCGTTGACCGTACCGCCGATGATCCAGACCAGCGACATGAAGGTGAAGTAGAAGACTCTCCGCTTCAGCAGACAGCCCGGCACCAGCATGGTCAGCACCAGCAAAAGGTTGATGCCGAAGGCAACGGTCCGGTCGGAGATGAAGTCCCACAGTCCGCTCAGGCCCTTCTGGTTCCAGAGCTCCACATACACCGTCAAAAGCAGGGACAGGACTGCCATGTGAAGTAGAGGCCAGCGCCATACCGGCGCTTTCAGCCTTCGTTTCGCATGGGATGGTTTCTGCGATTCTTTTCCTTTTTCTTTCTCTTTCTCTTTATCCTTTATAATCTCCAATGTTTTTTCCCTCGTGGATCGTTTTCCGGCCGTCCCCCCTGACGGCCGTTCTTCCGTATGATTACTCTCCCGCAATGGTGTTGGCGATGGCAGCAAACTCGGCGATGGACAGGGTTTCCGCCCTGCGGTTCGATTCGATCCCTGCCGCGGCCAACACTGCCGCAATCTCTTCCTTTGTCTTTCCTCTGACTCCTGTCAGCGCATTGTGCAACGTCTTTCGCCTCTGGCCGAAGCCTCCTTTGATCACTTCGAAGAACAGCCCCTCGTCGATCAGGTCCACCGGCCGCTGCTTCCGCAGATCGAGACGGATCACCGCCGAATCCACCTTGGGACGCGGATGGAACACTTCCTTCGGAACGGTGGTCACATAGGTCACTTCGCAGTAATACTGCACGGCAACCGACAGCGCTCCGTAGGTTTTGGACCCGGGCGATGCTTCGATGCGCTCCGCCACTTCCTTCTGCAGCATGATGGTGATGCTGTCGCAGGGAACCCGTTCCTCCAGCAGCTTCATGATGATGGGCGTGGTGATATAGTATGGCAGGTTTCCGATGATCTTCACTCCCCGGGCCGGTCGATCGCCGATCATTCTGTGTTCTTCGATCAGCCGGGTCACGTCGGTCTTCAGAATATCCTGATTGACCACCGTGACGTTGGGATAGTCCGCCAGCGTTTCCTTCAGAATGGGAATCAGGTTCTTATCGATCTCCACCGCCACAACTTTTCCGGCAGCCTGAGCCGCCTCGGCAGTGAGCACGCCGATGCCGGGACCGATCTCGATGACCAGATCCTGCTCTCCGGCACCGCAGCTTTCCACGATGTGAGCTACGATGTTTCCGTCGGTGAGGAAGTTCTGTCCCAGGCTTTTGGACAGACGGAAGTTATGTTCTTCTTTTATTTTTCGGATCGTAGTTGGTGCATACAGCTTGTCCATGCGGTTTGAAGCTCCTCTCTCGTCACTGCGTATTCATTGAGCCGTTTCAGAAACAGCTTCGCGTTTCCGTAGCCGATGCCCAGGGCCCGTCCTACCAGGTTTCTCATCCGGGCCGAATCTTCCCGCCCGACCAGTCCCAGCTCGAACAGGTCGTCGTATTCGAAGGTCCGACCGGTCTCCACCGATGTTGCCCTGGCCTTGCTCAGCGCGTCGGCAATGTCTGCGGGGCTGGCATTTTCGATGCCGATGTCCCCGTTTTTCCAGGCCTCCTCCTGGGTCAGATAGGCCTGCTTCGCCCGGGGAAACCGCTGGCTGATCCGCTTTCGGATCCGTTCTCCGGCAAAGTCCGGATCGGTGAATACGATGATCCCCCGCTCCCGATCAGCCTTTTCGATCAGCTGCCAGGTATGTCCGGCAATCCCGTAACCGTGAGTGGCGATGGTGGACGCCTCCACGGCGCGATGCACCGCCCGTTCGTCGTCGCGCCCCTCCACTACGATGACCTCTTTGATCATATATGATATCTCCTCTTGTGTTCACTGTTGCGGGCCATCCGCACCGTTGCCGCCGTCCGCGCCGTTCGGTTCAACGTCCGTCTGACCGTCGTCCGACTCCTTTTTCTCGTCCTGGGACGGCAGGATGTAGACGGTTTCGCCGGGCCGGATCATGTGAAGCTGTTCTCTGGCTTCCTGTTCCACGGCGTCCTCGCTCTCCACCTGTTCCAGTTCCAGCTGCAGCCGCTCTTTTTCTTCCTGTTTGGCGGCCAGCTCCGCCTGAGCCTGAGCCTCTCTTTCCTTCAGCGTCCGGATGTTCCACACACTGTAGACGATGACGCCCACCACGACGGCGAAGACGAGAACGTAGATCATCTTCCGTCGCCGCTCCCGAACGCGCCTCCTCTGAGACACGACAGCCTTCTCGGTTTTGACCTGCTTCTCGGCTTTCTTTTCCCGTTCCTGTTTTCTCTTTTCCCGCCGCTTCTCCCGCGCCTCATCGATGTCGATGACGTTGTTTTCGCTTTCTTTTTTGAAGGTACGGCTTCGTCTCATTTTTCCCATATCTATGCTCCCCAATGGATTCCCCTGTCATCACACTTCTTTTCATTATACCGCACCGTGTCAAGCTCTGTCCACTAAATACCGCATCTAGAAAGGTTACAATTTGCTGACAAAACGCCCTCTTCCAAAGAAAAAAGCCGCCTGCCAGCGCCGCAAGCCCGTGGATGCTGACGGCTCCGTAAGCGCAGTAGTACAGAAATTCCGCGGCAACGAAGCCGCCGGTGATCCAAAACAGGACTTCCAACGTCCAGCTCGTTATCCCATGTAGATTCCGCCGTTTTACGAAGTACAGATCTGCGGTGCGCATCAGCCCGATGACCATGCCGCACAGCGCCATGACCGCCATCTCCAGGATCTGCTGGCGCACCTGAAGACTGAACAGATCCCAGCCTAAAATCCACTGGCGCATGGCTATTTTAACAGCCGGGCCAGCAGGTTTTTCTCCCGGTTCCGCTTCTGCGTATAAGCTATCGACTGTACGTTTCCGGCCAGAACGGCCTTCCCCGTTTCCAGATCCAGCATCTGCATGTGCAGGTTTTCTCCCCGGACCACAAGCCCTCCCTGGGACAGCGTAAACAGCACCGTGTCTTCGCTGAAGCTGGGTACGTCCGTCACGTCCGTGACCACCAGAGATTCCCGATTGTCGATACATACAGTATGGCTGCGGCCGTTTCCCGCGTTTTTCTTTTCTTCCATGGCGACCTCCTCCGTGCGGTCTTCCGATCCTTCGCGCAGCTGCGCTTTGCGTTCTTGCGCGCGGCTGGGCGTTCCCATCATCGGCCCCGCTGTATAGTATATGCAAGGCAGGCCGCCGCCTTTCGCCAAAATAAAAAACCGCTGATGCAGTTTCGGCATCGGCGGCTTCGGTATTTCGCGCTATTCTGCAGTTTTGACGAACTCCACGATATCATGCATGGGCGCATCGGTCAGTTCTTCGGCAACGGCTGCCCAGAAGGGGAAGCCGTTCTGACTGTTGGTGAACAGAGACAGAGCATTCCCATGCTTCCAGTCCAGGATGGACAGGGACTTGAACGCGGTGTTATCGCCCCAGTGCCACAGGATCGAGGGATCCTTTCTGGCCATACCCCAGCCCAGACCCCAGGGAACTTCCGGGGACGCCCAGTTCTGCGGCCTGTGCATTTCCTCAAACTGCGCGTCGCCCAGACCGCCGTGTCTGTGGATCATGTACTGCGAAAACCGGATCATTTCAAAGGCGTTGGAATACAGCGACCAGGCTGCATTTGGCTCCGGCGCATCTCCCGACAGATCCACCGCATCTCTCACCTTCATGACGGTTCCGTCGATGTCGAATCCATTGGAAAAGGCAGCGCCGATTTCCGGCGTCCAGAAGGCCGCGGAGCGATTCATGCCCAGAGTCTTCAAAAACGTTTCTTTCAACAGTTCATCCAGGCCCTTTCCCGTCATCTGCTCCACCATGTGCTGCAGAAGGTGAAATCCCTCGCCGGAATAGCTGAAAGACGTCATGGGATCGAATTTCAGCGGCAGAGGCTTCGGTCCCCAGTTGGGAAGCCCTGTTCCGTGGCAGAGACAATGGCGCGGCGTAATCGTCAAAAATCGCGGATCGTCGGACCAGGGTTCTCCCTGATAGACCTCCATAATGGGCCGGTCCAGATCCAGTTCTCCCCGTTCCGCCATCTGCATCACCATGGTTCCAAACAAAGTTTTCGTCAGCGATGCCGCTTCAAACAGGGTATCCGCCGTCACCGGATCTCCGGCAGCATTCTTCACGCCCAGCGCCTTCTCATAGACGATCTCCCCCTTCTGAACGATCGCCGCAGTTACCCCGGGAATCCCGAAGTGCTCCATCTCTTTGGCCAAAAGCTCCGTGATCAGCTCCGGTTGTTGAAGATATGTATGTTTCAGTCGCATGAAAGACCTCCTTTTATGATAAAAATTGATTGGCATTCTTATTGTACCACATTCGCCGTTATTTGAAATCGAAATCTTCCGAAGAATCGTACAAAATCGGTCAATGAATGGAGGTGGAGTTTGGCCGCGTGTTTCTCCCAATTTTGCCCGCTCGCATCCCACATCAGTATTGCACTTCCACAGCATGTTCCCTATACTGGGTTTGGTAGTCCGTTTCTGTTCGATCAGACGATCCTCTTCGAAAAGAGCATCGCAGTATTCTTACGTAATAAGGAACGTGTCTTTTATGAAAGTCATGTTTCGTCGCTGTCTGATCGCCGCACTGGCAATCGGCAAAGCTATGGTTCTGGGTTGGTCCCCATGCATTGTAGATTGATACAGACAGAAAAAAATCGTCCAGACGATCCGGTCCGGGCGATTTTTGTTTGTCGAGTTCGTTGAAATCACTCTGAATTTGTTGGAATCTGTGTTTAATCGATCCCGCGCTGTCCGCGGCGAATGGCCAGCGGAAGGGAAATGGTGACCTTCGTCCCCTTTCCTTCCTGGCTTTCGATGGCGATGGTACCGTGATGCTCCTCCACGATCTGCTTGGCGATGGACAGTCCCAGACCCGTGCCTCCCATCGCCCGGGAGCGGGCTTTATCCACTCGATAGAACCGTTCAAATACGCGGGGAATATCCGCTTCCGAGATACCGATGCCGTTGTCGGAAACGATGATCTTCACGTTTCCGCCGCCTTCCAGCACGTCGATATCGATGCGCCCACCCTCGTTGGTGTATTTGATGGCATTGCTCAAAATGTTCAAAATAACCTGTTCAATTCTATCTTTATCGATATTTACTAAGATCTTCGCATCCTCATCGAACAGCACATTGAGATGCTGCTGCTTCTGACGGGCCGACAGCTCGATCTTGGGGATTACCGACTTGAGCAGGGCGGTGATGTTGCTTTCTTTCATGCTCCACCGTTCCCGCTGGTGGTCGATGCGGGACAGCTGCAGCAGATCCTTGACCAGGCGGTTCATCCGGTCAGCTTCCGTATCGATGATGTTCAGGAAGCTGATTGCCGTATCCCGATCATCGATGGCGCCGTCCAGCAGCGTTTCGGCGTAGCTCTTTACGGTGGTCAGCGGCGTCTTCAGCTCGTGAGACACGTTGGCAACGAAGTCGGTCTGCATGTTTTCCAGCTTCTGCCGCTCGGTGATGTCCTGAATCAGAATGATGACACCCATGTCCTGGCCGCTTTCGTTTTTGAAGCGGTCATACCGCATGGCAAACACGCTGCCGCGGAAGTCGAAGGTGTCCTGAGCGCCGCCTGTCTTGGAGCCCTTCAATAACGCTTCCAGAGACAGGTGCTTTCCGCACTTTTCCATGATCTGATCGTAGGTGTGATCTTCCAGATCTTCCGGCAGGATGTCCAGCATCTGCATGGCCGCCGGGTTGATGTGCATAAACCGCCCCGACAGCTCAACGGCCAGCAGGCCGTCTGCCATATATTTTAAAATCGTTTCTAATTTTGACTTTTCATTGCTCATTTCCGACAGCGTAAAGTCCAGTTTCTCCCGCAGGAGGTTGAACATTTCCGCCAGCCGTCCGATTTCGTCCTCGGATTTGACCACCACTTCCTGGCTGAAATCGCCGTAGGACATGCGTTCCGCCTGCTTCGTCACGTCGTTGATGGGATCGGTGATGCTCTTGGAGGTCAACACGCCCAAAATGGCCGTGATCAGCAGGGCCAGGACCATGGCGTAGATGAAGATGTATTTCGATTGAGAAGAGAAGTCGTAGATGTCCGACAGGTCCGCACGGATATAGACGGCACCCTTGCTCTGCCCGTTCCCGTCGCTGCCGAAGGGAAAGACCAGATGCTTGACGGGGATGTTTCCCGACAGAACGCCGTCGGCTTCCGCCATCTTCCCGCCCATGATGGCCGTGGTCAAAACGCTGGTATTCAGCACTTCCGATGCGCTTTCTCCGGTGAGGTTCTCGTTGGTGGAGGCCACGATGGTGAAGTTATCATCCACGATGGACAGCTCTTCCGAGAAGCCGAATTCCCAGGTGTCGATGATGGTGTCCTGAATCTCTTCCTGGTGGTTCAGCAGGTTGTCGTACTCCGACAGCGTCTTGAGAAAGCTCCCTTTTTCTACGGTGGACGTCAGCTTGTTCCGCAGGGAATCCATCTGGTAGGTCTCCAAACTGTTGGTGATGAACACCGATACGACCACCATGACGATAAAGACCAGGAGGAAGTAGATCAGTACGATCCTCCATCGCATGGAGCCGCTCCAACTGTGTTTTCCCTGCATCTGCTACGGCCTCCTGAAGTAATATCCGATGCCGCGCTTCGTCATGATGTACTTGGGATCGCTGGAATCGTCCTCCAGCTTTTCACGCAGCCGCCGCACGGTGACATCGACGGTGCGGATGTCTCCGTAATACTCGTAACCCCAGACTTCTTCCAACAGCTGCTCTCTGGAAAAGACTTTGTTTTCCCGTTCCGCCAGATACTTCAGCAGCTCGAATTCCCGCAGAGTCAGTTCCAGCGGCTGTCCGTTCTTTCTGACCTCGTAGCGGTTCAGATCGATGGAGAGGTTTCCGAATTCCCGCACGTTTTCCGGAGCGTCAGCCTGGGCCGTCATGAATTCGGAACGACGGATGTTGGCCTTGATTCTGGCGATCAGTTCTCTCATGCCGAAGGGCTTGGTGATGTAGTCGTCAGCTCCCAGCTCCAACCCCAGAACCTTATCCACTTCTTCTTCCTTTGCGGTCAGCATCAGGATGGGAACGGTGCTGGTCTCTCTGACCTTTTTACAGACGGCAAACCCGTCCATGATGGGCAGCATTACGTCCAGCAGGATCAGGTCCGGCTCGGAGGCGATGGCCTTCACCAGTCCATCCTGTCCGTCGTAAGCGGTTTCCACTGCGAATCCTTCTTTAACTAAATTGAATTTTATGATATCAGAAATCGATTTTTCGTCTTCGATAATCAATACTTTTTTCTGATCCATAGGTCCTCCTTATATCCCCCTTTTGTGGTTTTACACGCACGAAGGAGCGGTTCGTCAAAACCGCTGCCTTCCTGAATCTTAAGTATACCAGAAATCCTTCGCGCCGTCAAAACCAAGGACTGTTTTTCGCGGAAAACCACTATTTTACGCGGTTGCGGATGGCTTCGCCCCTCAGATACCGTTCCAGATTGGCAACGCCCAGCTCCACCAGCTTTTCCACGGTGGTATGGAAGCTGTCCCCGCCGGCAACGTGGGGCGTGATGTAAGCGCCCGGCGTCTTCCAGAGGCGATGGTCCTGCGGCAGCGGTTCCGGATCGGTCACATCCAGCACGGCTGCTGCGAGCTTGCCGCAGTCCAGCGCGTCGCACAGGGCTTCCGTCTCCACGATGGGGCCGCGCCCGCCGTTGACGATGACCGCGCCGTCCTTCAGCATAGCGATGGTTTTACGATTGATGAGATGGTGGGTTCCTTCGTTGAGCGGTGCGGAAATCACCACGATGTCGGTCTGTCTCAAAACCTCTTCCCAGGGCATGGCGTCGTATTCGTACAGCTGATCGAAGCCTTCGATGGGACCGCTGACCTTCCGCTTCAGCCCGGTGACATGGGCGCCGAAAGCCTTCAACCGCTTCGCGGTTTCCGTTCCGATATCGCCTGCGCCGATGATCAACACGTTGGAGCCGTAGATTCCCGTGACGGAGCCCAGGTTCTTCCATGTGGCGGTCTCCTGCTGCGCGTGGTAACGATACAGGTTCTTCTGGACCGCCAACAGCCCGGCAATCATGTGTTCCGCCAGGGCGATGCCGTAAGCGCCGGAGGCGTTCGCCAGCATGGTACCGTCGCCGAGAATTCCGGGCGTCAGGTAATTATCGTATCCGGCGGATTCCAGCTGGACGAATTTCAAATGTTCGCAGACCGCCAGTCTGGCCGGCGGCAGGTTTCCGAAGATCACTTCCGCCTGTTTCAACAGCTCGTCGCTGACTTCTCCGCCGTTCTTGAAGCACAGGATCTGCTGGTCTCCAGCAACAGCCTTCAACCGCGCAACGTCCTGCTCTCCCAAGGGAACTACTGATAAAATGATTCCGCTCATGATAAAACCCTCCCGTATTTCTGATTCGTATTCGATTCGTTACCCGCACCGGCCTTCGCTTCGCTTGGCTTGCCAATCGCGGGGTGTAGACATTTCACCGGCTTTCGCTAAGCTCTGTCTTCGGCTTCGCCTCGCCACTCGCTAAGCGATGCGGTATCTGTTACACCGCCGCTCTGTCTGCGCCTTCGCTTCGCTTGGCTTGCCAATCGCGGGGTGTAGACATTATATCACATTTTGGGCGGGGGTGCGACGGCTTTGCGCAG
>JAGATO010000194.1 GCA_017621195.1 Bacillota bacterium
AGGTACCCCTGGGCGTTGAGGCGCTCTGCGGTGCGGCGGATCAGGGCGGCGTACGTTTCCCGGTCCTCCGCAGGAATGTATTCAAAGTCGAAGTCCACTCCGAACATGTTTCTTTCGTTCAGCGTGATCAGGATCTGGTCGATCAGAGCTTCCTGGGATTCTTCGCTGGCCAGGAGCCGCCCGATGGCCTGACCGTCGAAATTTCCCCGCTCAGACAGGGCAGTCAAAACCATCAACGGTTTGATGCCGGCGGGGATTGCCAGATCCAGAATGACCTGATCGTCCAGAAGCAGAAGACCGCCTTCCGCCGTCAGACCGTAGCTGAAATTAGAGATCAGTGTCAGGTTGGGCAGCGTCCGCTGCAGGAGCTCTGGGTTGATGTCAGGATAGGCGTAGCCGTTGACGATGATCGTTCTCTGTTCCATAATTCACCTCCGAAGCCAGTGTATGCGAAGGAGGGCGGGAAGGTGCAGACAGAAGAGATACAGAAGGATTGACGATGACAGGCCGGGAGAGTAAAATAAAAGAAGAGTACGGGACGTGGAAAAACGGTCAGATCGCCGAAAGGAGAAAAAATGAGCATCAGAGAATGGGAGACATTATATGAAGTCAAAGGCCCCAAAGGGCTGTTGGAGATGACATCTGCGGGATTAAAAGAGGCCATGAAGGAGTCGGACACGGTGATCCTGTCCTTCGGCGCCATTGAAAATCACGGCGTTCCGCTGCCGTTGGGAACGGACTATTTTCAGGCCAACACGCTGATCCGCTGCGTGCATGAGGCCCTTTTGGAGATGGGACACAAAACCATTCCCGGGTTTGCCGTGCCCTTCGGGACGGATACCAACCACTTTGAACGTCAGGGCGACAACCTGTTCGGAAATGTCTGCCTCAGCGAGCGAACCTTCATCGATATGGCTGAGGACCTGATCCTGTCCCTTCACAACAGCGGATTTCAGCGGTTCATCCTGTGCCTTAATCACTCGGAGAACCAGGCGGCACTGAACGTGGCGGCCAAGGATCTGGCCAACCGATTCGGAATTCGAAGCGTAGTAGCGGACTGGGTTGCTCCCCACAACGATTTCTGGCCCAAGGTTCTGAAAAACGCCGAGCATCAGGGCCACGGAGGAGAGGACGAAGCGGCCTGCACGCGGGTAGCCGTTCCGCGGTTGGTTCATCTGGACGGCGTGGAAGGATATTATCCTCCGGAGGATCCCAAACCGGTTCACATGGGTGGACTGTACTACTACGGAGGCTCGGTGGGCGTATTTACGCCGGTGAAGGCCTATGAGGACCACAGCCCCGGCTACACCGGAGATCCGGGCGACGCTACGGTGGAAGAAGGAATTCTGTGTTACGAAGCCTATGCAAAGTGGATCGCACAGGTGGCCGATAAATATCTGTTTTAGTTGACGAGGACTCTATGGAACAAGTGAAAGAAAAAGGACTGATGACGGAGGGATCGATTCCGCGGCACATCATCGCTTTTGCCATGCCGCTGATTCTGGGAAATCTGTTTCAGCAGATGTACAATACGGTGGACTCCATCATCGTGGGCCGCTTCATCGGCGGAACGGCGCTGGCGGCGGTGGGCAGCAGTACGCCCATCGTGGGCCTTCTGGTGGGAATGTTCGTAGGACTGACCAGCGGAGCCAGCGTTGTGATCTCCCAGCACTTCGGCGCAGGTCGGTTGGAAGAAGTGAAAAAGGCCATCCACACCACGCTGTTTTTCAGCGTGATCTTCGGGATTGCCCTCTCCGCGGTGGGGTGTGCCATGACGGATCGGATCCTGATCTGGATCGATACGCCGCCGGAAGTGTTCCGTCAGGCATCGGTCTATCTGAAGGTGTTTTTTTCCGGCGTCTTTTTCATGGGACTCTTCAACATGGGGGCTGCGGTGCTGAGAGGCATGGGCGATTCTCGTTCGCCGCTGTACTATCTGTCCGTGGTCTGCGTGGTCAACATCATTCTTGACGTAGTGTTCGTGGTGGGCTTCGGCACGGACGTGGAGGGTGCGGCTCTGGCCACCATCATCGCTCAGGCCATTGCGGCCTTTCTGGTGATCCGGAAGATGATGCGGTTTCCCGAAGCCTATCGCCTGGTTCTGAAGGAAGTGCGGTGTCACTGGGATCAGCTGAAGATGATCCTGCGGGTGGGTATCCCCACCGGATTACAGTCCATGGTCATCAGCCTGTCCAACGTGGTCCTGCAGGGAGCCATCAACGGCTTTGGCGCCGATGCCATGGCCGGATGGAGCGCCTACAGCAAGCTGGACACCATCCTTTTAATGCCCTTCCAGAGCTTCGGAATCGCCATGACCACCTTTACGGGGCAGAACATCGGGGCAAACCGGCTGGACCGGGTGTCGGGAGCCGTCAGAGCGGCCGCTGTTATGAGCTGTGTCTGGGCGGCGCTTTCGGGAACCACGCTGTACGTACTGGCTGAACCGGCCCTGGCCATCTTCTGCGAAGAAGCGGCGGTGCTGGATTACGGCGTGTACATGCTGAGGAACATGGTGCCGTTTTACTTCCTTCTGGGACTGAATCAGGTATTTGCCGGTACCATCAACGGTGCGGGAGATACCACCGCCACCATGGTGGTTGCCGTAGGAAATATGTGCGTTCTGCGCATTTTTGTGCTGAATCTACTGTCCTGCTATGTGACCACCTTCGAGGTGATCTTCTATACTTACATCATCACCTGGTTCGGCTGCGCTTCCTGTCAGGGACTGTACTATTTCAGCGGGTGCTGGAAGAAAAAGAGCCGGCTGATCGCCAGTAATTGAAAGCGGAAACGTTCATTGAAACAAACCGATGTCATTCATGGAAAAGAAAAACAGAGAGCGCTATCTCTAAGAGAGAGGCTCTCTGTCGTCGTTTTTGGCGGAGGGGAGGTAGCCCAACTGACGCGACAGCGTCTCGGCTGCGGCCTGCAGCGGCTCTGATACGATACGGGCCACGTAATCGTCGGTCAGACGGTGAACGGGGCCGGAGATGCTGATTCCTGCTGCCATCCGTCCGGTGTAATCCCGGACGGGAGCTGCCACGCATCGGACGCCCAGCTCGCACTCCTCGTTGTCGTAGGCCAGTCCTCCG
>JAGATO010000195.1 GCA_017621195.1 Bacillota bacterium
GCTTAACACCGCCGTCTGAAAAGATATTGTATCACAGGCCCCTGTCCTTTCGCAAGGTTTCCCGCAATTCTTCACCGTTCTTTCATATTCTGCACCGTCTCGCTCTTCTTCAGCGGACGCGGTTCTTCGGACGGCTCCGAAGCCTGCTCCATCCGACGTTTCGCCTCCAACAGTGTCCCTGTAAATTCCAGAGCCTCCTGAAGCCGGTCCTTCTTCTTCATGGTCAGCCGAATCGTAGGCTTGACGCCGCCGTAGATGGTCATTCTCATGCCGTAGTCCGCCGAAGCCTGAGCCAGGACCTGAGGTTTTAAGCCGTTGATCTGCTCGAAGGTAAAAACCAGCTTTCCACTTTCGATGTGAACCCGGCTGATTCCCATGGCGATGCACCGGGATTTGAGCCAGGCGATGTCCATCAGGTTGGTGGCCTCTCTGGGCGGATCGCCGTAGCGGTCCACCATTTCGTCGAAGATTTCGTCTCGATCGTCCTTGTCGCCGATTCCGGCAATCTTCTTGTACATCTGCAGCTTCAATATCTCATCGCTGATGTAATACGAAGGCAGGAAGGCCGGTAGATCCAGCTCGATGGAAGTCTCGATCTGCGGCATGGTTTCCACCGTTCCCGACAGCTGTCGAACCGCATCTTCCACCAGCTTGCAGTACAGCTCGTAGCCGATCATCATCATGTGGCCGGACTGGGCCGTACCCAGCAGATTTCCGGCGCCCCGGATCTCCAGGTCCCGCATGGCGATGTGAAAACCGGCGCCGAACTCCGTAAACTCCCGGATGGCGCGCAGCCGCTTTTCCGCCACCTCCGACAGCGTCTTCTGCCGCTCGTACATCAGATAAGCGTAGGCCATGCGGTTGGAGCGGCCGACCCGGCCCCGCAGCTGGTACAGCTGGGACAGGCCATAGCGGTCCGCATCGATGACGATCATGGTGTTGGCGTTGGGAATGTCGATGCCCGATTCGATGATGGTGGTAGCCAGAAGGACGTCGTACTCGCCTTCCACGAAGGACAGCATCACATCTTCCAGCGACCGCTCGTTCATCTGGCCGTGTCCGATGGCAATCCTGGCCTCCGGTACCAGCTTCTGAATCTTCGAAGCGATGGCGTGAATTCCCTTCACCCGGTTGTAGACTACAAAGACCTGACCGCCCCGGTCCATCTCCCGGCGGATGGCTTCCCGCAGGATGTCGTCATCCTGCTCCATGACGTAGGTCTGAACCGGATACCGCTCCTCCGGCGGCTCTTCGATCAGGGACATGTCTTTGATTCCGATCAGGGACATGTGCAGCGTCCTCGGAATCGGCGTAGCCGACAATGTCAGTACGTCCACGTTCTGGCGCAGCATCTTGATTGCCTCCTTGTGCTGGACGCCGAACCTCTGCTCTTCGTCGATGACCAGAAGCCCCAGATCCTTGAACTTCACGTCTTTGGACAACATCCGGTGAGTTCCCACGATGACATCGATCTCGCCGCGGCGCAGCTTCGAGACGATCTCGTCCTGCTGTGCCTCCGTTCGGAACCGGCACAGCATCTCCACCTTGCAGGGGAAGTGCTCCATACGGGCCTTCAGCGTGTGGTAGTGCTGGTTTGCCAGGATCGTGGTAGGAACCAGAACCGCAGCCTGCTTTCCGTCCAGAATGCACTTGAAGATGGCCCGGGCCGCCACTTCCGTCTTCCCGTAGCCCACGTCACCGCACAGCAGCCGGTCCATGGCCACATCCTTTTCCATGTCCTTCTTGATCTCCGCGGCGCACCGCAGCTGGTCCGCCGTTTCCTCGTAGGGAAACATCTCCTCGAATTCCTTCTGCCACTCGCTGTCAGGGCTGAAAGCGTAGCCCTTCTGCAGCTTTCGCTGGGCCGTCAGCTCCAAAAGCTCTTTAGCCATATGTTCGATGGCCGCCTGAGCCTTTTCCTTTGTCTTCTTCCATTCGCCGCCGGACAGCTTGTTGATCTTGGGAACGGCCCCGTCAGCTCCCACGTACTTCTGGACGATGTCCATCTGCTCTACAGGGACGTACAGCAGGTCCTCTCCGGCGTATTTGATCTTCAGGTAGTCCTTTCGGATCCCCTGAACCGTCAGTTCCTCTACTCCTAAAAAGCGACCGATGCCGTGGCTTTCATGAACCACGTAATCCCCCTGCCGAATGTCGGTAAAGGCTTTGATGGGACGCGCGTTTCTGCTCTTCGGCTTCTTCCGCTTCTGCTTTGTGTGAACGAAGATGTCGCTGTCCGACAGGATCATCCTCTTGGCGCCGGGATAGTCCATGCCGGAGGAAATCACGCCCAGCCGCACCTCCACCTTTCCGGCCAGACCGGACCGATCCAGAAACTCCTCCATGTTATTGCAGCGTTCCAGAGTGGAGCAGGCGATAGTGATTCGGTAGCCCTGCTTCACGTTCCGGCGCAGCTCCGTTTCCAGAAGGTCCATGCGCCCACTGAATACGGGAGCCTGACGGGAGGAGATTCCCTCCAGCGTATCCAGCCGGTCCACGCCGCGGATCCGTTTCTGGAAGGGCGTGAAGAAATAGGCGCAGTCCTGACTGTTGTACATCCGGTGAAGATCTCCGACGGTTAGCATTTGCTTACCTTCGGAGGCAACGCACTCGCCCCGTTCCAGCAGAGCCTTAAAGTCCTCCGCCGCTTCTTTGGAGTAGGCTTCCAGCGCCTCCTCCAGACGGTCCGGATCGTCGAAGATCACCGCGCAGTTCTCCCCGTCGGCGTAGTCCCACAGATGGCTCAATTCTCTGTAGAAATAGGGGAGATACCGTTCCAGCACCGACCGCTGCGTTCCCGTGGCCAGCGCTTCTTCCAGCTGATCCCGCCGTTCCAATAGCCGCTCCTTCGCTTCGCTCTCCAGCTTCTCCGCCTGGGTCGTATAGGCCCGATGGATCTTCTTCGAAGCCGTCTCGAACAGCCCTTCGCTCTGCACCAGGAGAGATGCCGGCCAGATCCGCACCGATCCTTCGTTTTTCACCGATCGCTGGGTCAGAGGATCGAAGCTGCGGACCGAGTCGATCTCCGTGTCGAACAGCTCCACCCGCACCGGATATTCCCGGTTCATGGGAAAGATGTCGATGATGCCGCCTCGGATGCCGAACTGCCCCATGGCTTCCACGAAGGGAACCCGCTCGTAGCCCATGGCAACCAGCCGTCTGGCGGCTTCCTCCGGAGACAGTTCCTCTCCCGCCGTCACGTCAAAGGCCAGCGCCCGGAAATCCGCCGGCGGAATCAGCGGCTTCAGCGCCGCCGTTACGGGTGCGATCACGATGCAGTCCCGGCCTTCGCCCAGGGCGGCAAGCACCGTCAGCCGGGAGGATATCCC
>JAGATO010000196.1 GCA_017621195.1 Bacillota bacterium
AAAGAGTATTAGAAGCCCTTGAAGGGTTCTATCCGGATTTTCCAGGAATTACCGGTGCCGATGTTGTAGGCTCTGGCGAAGCTGCCCTGGTTGATGGCGATGGCCATGCAGTCCAGGCTGTTGGTATAAGCCAGGGCTTCTCCCACATAGACATCGGCAAAGCTGCGGGCAAAGAGGATGATGTTGCGGTAGACGGTGCGGGTGTCGTTCTGAATGGTGATGCTAAGCCGGTCACCGAATTTGGCTCCGGTCTGCAGGAAGAGGGAACAGGGGATGTTGGTCCACAGGCTTCCGAAGCGCACATCCAGAACGTCGATGGTGCCACAGACTGCAGCGCCGTCCAGCGTAGGTTCGGTGATGGGCAGCATTTCCAGACTATGCACATCCTGCTCCGGGCCCACCTCTTCGAAGGAAATGACACCGCTGGCCAGTCTTGCACCGGTGTAGGCATAGACATCCCGACCGTAGAAGGTGTAGCTCTCGCCGGAATTGGGCAGGCGGTTGACAGTCTCGTCGATCTGCCGTGCTTCCACGATTCCGTCCAGCCGCAGAACGTGGGTCAAAGTTCCGTTGTCCGGTGTGACAATATATTTCCCGGATTTCGTCTTCACGACGATGCTGCGCCGGTCAGAGCCCACACCGGGGTCCACCACAGAGACGAACACGGTCCCGTCGGGCCAGTAGGAAATGGTCTGAATCAGCCGATAGCTTGCCTCCCAGATGGAGTAAGGCGTGATATCATGGGTCAGATCGTGCATCCTCAGTTCGGGATTTACGGAATACGCAACGCCGTACATGGCACTGACCGCACCGTCCACAAGACCAAAATCCGACTGAAAAACCAAGGGTTTCATACCATGCGCCTCCTGTTATCGGAATGTTTCTATCATAGCTTTTTTTGTGGGAAATGTCAATGTAAATTGCGGAAGACGACTCAAAGTGGGCCAAGAAATCGATGAATACGGCACAAGGGTGGGGCCATATCATTGTGTTTCATTGAGGCCACATATATTTACATCTCAGATGGAAAAAGTAATTCTCCTAAAATCCATTGACAAACATCGATGCGTTGCATATAATATAGATGAATATCGATGGGAGGTGACGAACTTGGATCTCAACGAAAAGAAAATCGCAATGGTTTTCAAAGCGTTCTGTGATGAAAACCGTATTCGAATTCTGAAACTTCTTGCGACAGGTGAGAAATGTGCTTGTAAATTGCTTGAAGAAATCGATATCACGCAGCCTACAATGTCTCACCATATGAAAATTCTTTGTGATTCCGGCATTGTGGTTGGACGAAAAGAAGGGAAATGGATGCACTACTCCATTTCACAAGAAGGATCGGAAACTGCCGTGAAATACCTGAAGGAGCTTACCATAATCACTTGTTTGGACGCCGATAAGTCGTGTTGTGAAAAGTAAGTCCAAATGCTTTTCGGCACGACTTATCTAAAACTCATTACATAGACGCATTTCAATTTAACAATCTATAAAAGGAGCCTTTCTTTATGGAAGCAATAAAAACCGGGTGGGATTTCTTTCAAAATGAAATCCTTGGTATGAAATGGTTGCACCGCCTGATTGGCAGTATCGTGGAAGCCTGCGGGTTAGATCCTACAAGCAAAGTGGGCGGCAGCATCCAGTTCTTCTTCTACGATGTTATCAAGATCATGGTCTTGCTGGGCGTTTTGATTTTGATCATCTCTTACATCCAGAGCTACTTTCCGCCAGAACGAACGAAAAAGATTCTTGGCCGCTTTCATGGAATCAGCGCAAACTGTATTGCTGCGCTTCTTGGTACCGTGACGCCGTTCTGCTCCTGCTCGTCCATCCCTCTGTTTATTGGCTTTACCAGCGCCGGTCTGCCTCTGGGCGTGACCTTCTCTTTCCTGATCTCCTCACCGATGGTGG
>JAGATO010000197.1 GCA_017621195.1 Bacillota bacterium
GCCATGCCGGTTACTATCCCTGCGGGAAAGTCATGACCATGAAGGTGGTATTTGAGAAAGAGACCTATCGTCTGCTTGGCGCTCAGATTGTGGGATATGAAGGGGTGGACAAGCGGATTGATGTGCTGGCTACCGCGATCCGGGCAGGAATGAAAGCCACGGAACTGAAAGATCTGGATCTGGCCTACGCACCGCCTTATTCCTCTGCGAAAGATCCGGTAAATATGGCTGGATTTATGATTGAAAATGTCGCAAACGGGGTCCTGAAACAGTGGCATCTGGAAGATGCAGATCGTCTTCCTCGTGACGGAAGCGCCACTCTGTTGGACACTCGTACTGTGGAAGAGTTCGCACACGGACATATTGACGGTTTCTTTAACATCCCGGTGGACGAACTGCGAGAGCGGTTAGGAGAACTGGACAAGCGCAAGCCTGTCTATGTCATCTGCCAGAGTGGTTTGCGCAGCTACATTGCTTGCCGAATCCTGGCTGGAAACGATTTTGACTGCTACAACTTCTCCGGAGGATTCCGATTCTATGACGCTGTGACCAATGACCGCTGCCTCATTGAATCGGCCACGACCTGTGGAATGGACAAATAATAATAACCCCTTCTTGGATCCTGCGGGAAATGAGAAGGGGTAATTTTTTCGTAAATGATAATTCCGGGCACAGCCGAGACGACAGAATTAGCTGGAGCTTAGGCATTTTGCAGTTTCTCTAATGCGGTTTCGTCTATAATCTCTACTGTCCCGCGAGTCAGCCTGACCATGCCTTCGTTCTGGAAATAGCGAAGCATTCGGGTCACGACCTCACGGGCAGTGCCCATGTGGTTGGCAATGGTTTCGTGGGTAATTCTGAGGAGGCTTGTTTCCTCTAATCTGCTTTCCTCCAGCAGGAATCCTGCCAGCCGTTTGTCAAAGCTTTTCCACAGGATCTGCTCCATAAGCCACATAACCTCAGAAAAGCGGGTTGCCATAATTTCGTTGGTGAAATTGGATATTACGGTGGACTCTTTCATCATGCCCTGATAAATGTCTGCAGAGATAATCCATATTGTCGTGTCTTTCTCGGCCTCAATGGTGATATCGAACTGTATGCTGTTCATCATACAGGAGGCAGAAAACAGGCAAAGATCGCGATCGAATAAACGGTAGAGGGTGATTTCCCGCCCTTCCGCTGAAAGAATATAGGCACGAAGCTGTCCGCTTCTGACCAGCAGCAGACCGGTACAATCAGCGTTTCCGTTGTGAATCACAGTACCTTTGTCCACTGTTCGGGAAACAGCATTTTGCTGCAAAAGCTGCTGCTGTGTTGGCGTGATTTTATCCCAAATCGGGAAATAGGATGCAAAATTCATGAGTACACCTCCTCGAAGATACCTCGAATACACATAGCATAAAACGATTTGTGACATATGTCAATAATTTCGCTGACATATATCGTTCTGATTCGCGGTGGCGCGGCGGACAGCGTCAGCGGTCGATTGGACTTTGATGGCGGCGCGAAAACAATGGTGGCATTTTTGAAATCCGGACATTTTTTCGATACTTTTATTCCGGTATGATGTACAATGTATCTAAACGATAGAGTGACTGTTTTTTGAAATGAAAGGAACGAAACTATGAGCATATATATCGACGATTGGAAGCGACAGAGACAAGGCTGGGCGAAAGGCCGGGATGAAGCCAGCCTGCCGGAGATCCGGCTGATCGCGCTGGATATGGACGGAACGCTGCTGGATGAGAAGGGCGTACTGGCTCAGGAGAGCAAGGATGCGCTTTTGGCGGCCATGGAACGGGGTGTTCACGTGGTCATCGCAACGGGACGGGTGTTCGGCGCATTGCCGCAGGATGTGGTCTGCGTCCCCGGCATCGAATATGCCATCACCTCCAACGGCGCCAACATCATCCGCCTGAAGGACAGAGAAACCATCTATTCCGACCTGATCGACGGAGATAGGCTGGACGGGATCATGGATATTCTGGAAGACGAGGCCATCATGAAGGAAGTGTTCTTCGATCATCAGGTCTTCGCCCAGAAGAGCTGTCTGGACCATCTGGAAGACTACGGCATCTGCTCGGAAAAATCCAAGAGGTACACTCTGACCACGCGAAAGCCGGTGCCTGACGTCATGAAGCTGATCCGGGAAAACCAGAACAAGCTGGAAAACATCAATCTGATCTTCAAAGATCTGAACCGGCGCAGTCAGGTGTGGGAGTACCTGAAAACCGTGGACGGCCTGACCGTCTGCAGCTCCATGCCCTACAATCTGGAGATCGGCGGCGTCAACACCAGCAAAGCGGCGGCACTGGATGAGCTGGCGAGCATCCTGAACGTGCCGCGAGAACAGATCATGGCCTGCGGAGACAGCAGCAACGACGCAGCCATGCTGCGTCACGCCGGAATTTCGGTTGCCATGGGCAACGCGGAGGAATCCGTCAAAAGCGAAGCTATGATGGTGACGAAGAGCAACGCGGAGCACGGCGTAGCGTATGCCATTCAACAGCTGGTGCTGCGCTGACCGAAAGAAGGAAGACAATGCGGGAGAATCTGATTACGAAGACGGCCCAGTGGGCCATGGAGGTCGTCAGCCATTACGTGGCGGAAGGCGACACGGTGGTGGACGGAACCATGGGAAACGGCCACGATACGGCGGCTCTGGCCAGATTGGTAGGGCCGGAAGGCCGCGTTCTGGCCTTCGACGTGCAGGAACAGGCCCTTCGGAACACAACCGAATTATTGAAGGAGGAAGAGGTGCGGCTGGGACTGAAAACCGGCGCGCTGCAAAGCCGCGTCCGGCTGATCTGCGACAGCAACGCCAACCTGCGAAGTTACATCGACGGGCTGAAGCCCAGCGCTGTGGTGTTCAATCTGGGCTATCTGCCCGGTGGCGATAAGAACGTGACCACCACCGCCGACGAAACGCTGCGAGCCGTAACCGAAGCACTGGACGCAGTGAAGCCCGGAGGGCTGGTTGCCGCGGTGATGTACAGCGGTCACGAACAGGGAGCGGCGGAGAAGGAAGCGCTGTTAGCGTGGGCCAGGGAACTGCCGCCGAAGGAATATCACGCCGCCTACGTGGCCATGTGGAATCAGAAAAAGAATCCGCCGGAGTTGTTACTTGTCACCAAAAAATAAGTGAAGTTTTGTCAAAAACATTACCGTGAAGTTACAAGATGATGACTTCCATTGACGGAGACGGAAGAATCTGGTACAGTGAGGGCGGTGTGGCGAGAAACTACATCTATCGAAGAAACCATTGCAACAACTGACATGAAAGAAAGGAGGACCCATCATGTTAAAAAGAAGAGAAACGAAAGCGAATACAGGAAATGCGAACAGACGGGATACCTCTGAATTCGGGAGACGGTAACGCGGGCCATTGGGTCGGTCGTTATCGAAATCATAACGCGAGACATTCAGGCGCAGTCCATGGGGCTGCGCTTTTTTCGTGCCCCGATTCGGAGCGGAAAATACGAGCTCAGGGCTCGCCTCCGAAAAATCAACCGCAAGCACATGTATAATGAAACTAGAGAAAAGAAGAATTCGAAAAGGGGATTTGAACTATGAATTTAGCGTTAAAAGTAACTCAGGAACAATTGGCCGACGTGCTGCTTCACGTGGCACCGGTGCGGCCGGTCTTCATCTGGGGAGCGCCGGGGATCGGAAAGTCGTCGCTGGTTCGGCAGTTTGCCGACGCGGTGGAGGTGAAGCGCGAACACGCCTGGCTCCTTCCTCAGGGATGCGCCC
>JAGATO010000198.1 GCA_017621195.1 Bacillota bacterium
GACGACGGCCCCAATAAAGAATACACCGAAAAACTCCTGGATGGGCTGAAAGCCCGGGATGTAAAAGCTTCCTTTTTCCTAGTCGGCGAGTGCATCACAGGAAACGAAGAAACCGTAAAGCGGATGGATGAAGAAGGCCATCTGATCGGTGTTCACTGCATGGAACATACAGACCTGACGAAATCCCCTCTTTCCGATGCCTTGAAATGCCTCAGTGAGACGGCGGACATGGTCGAGGAGATCACGGGAAAACAGCCAGACTATGTGCGGCCGCCATACGGCAGCTGGAATGACATTCTGGATGAGTCCGTGACGGCGGAACTTTCCATGGTGCCGGTATTCTGGAGTGTGGATTCGACGGACTGGAAGCTGAAAAACACATCCAAAATCGTAAATAAAGTCATGAAAGAGACCAAGGACGGCGATATCATCCTGATGCATGACGAGTTTTCCACGTCGGTGGAGGCGGCGTTCCAGATAATTGACAACCTGTTGGCGAAAGGTTATACTTTTGTTACGGTTAATGAACTTACGATTGATTAGAGGAATACTATGGATTTATTTGATTATATGCGAAGCAATACGATGGAGAAGGAATCTCCGCTGGCTTCACGGATGCGTCCGGTGACACTGGACGAAGTCGTGGGCCAGAAACATATTATCGGAAAGGACAAGCTGCTTTACCGCGCCATCAAAGCAGATAAGCTGGGCTCTGTGATCTTCTATGGACCGCCGGGAACGGGAAAAACGACGTTGGCGAAGGTCATTGCCAACACCAACAGCGCCAGATTCGAGCAGATCAACGCCACCGTGGCGGGCAAAAAGGACATGGAGGAAATCGTAAAGAATGCGAAGGATTCCATTGGCATGTACGGTCAGAAAACGATCCTTTTCGTAGACGAGATCCACCGTTTCAACAAGAGTCAGCAGGACTATCTTCTTCCGTTCGTGGAGGACGGAACGGTGACGCTGATCGGTGCTACAACGGAAAATCCGTATTTTGAGGTCAATAACGCGCTTCTTTCTAGGTCCCGCATTTTCGAACTGAAGCCGCTGGAAAAACAGGATATTAAAGAGTTGGTTCTGCGTGCAGTCTACGATGAGAACAAAGGCATGGGCGCTTATGGTGCGGATATCACCGATGATGCAGCAGAATTTCTGGCGGATGTGGCAAACGGTGATGCGAGAGCGGCCCTCAATGCAGTGGAGCTTGGCGTCCTGACGACGGAGAAATCCGCGGACGGAAAGATTCACATCACGATCGATGTAGCCGTGGAATGTATTCAGAAGCGCGCGGTGCGATACGACCGTGATGGCGACAACCACTATGATACGATTTCAGCGTTCATCAAGAGTATGCGCGGCTCTGATCCGGATGCAGCTCTTTATTATCTGGCGAAAATGTTATATGCCGGGGAAGATGTGAAATTCATCGCAAGGCGAATTATGATCTGTGCGTCGGAGGATGTGGGAAATGCAGACCCGAATGCACTGATCGTGGCAGTCAGCGCGGCCCAGGCGGTGGAGCGGGTTGGATTTCCCGAGGCTCAGATCATTCTGGCCCAGGCTGCTTCCTATGTAGCCTGCGCACCGAAAAGCAATGCGGCGGTAGAAGCAATTGAAAAAGCCATGGAGTCCGTCCGGACGAAGCGTACCAGCGTGCCTGTACATCTGCAGGACGCCCACTACAAAGGTGCAAA
>JAGATO010000199.1 GCA_017621195.1 Bacillota bacterium
GCTGGGATCTGGGTCGGAATCTGTGGCGAACTCGGTGCGGATCTCAGTTTGCTCCCCACATTCCTGGCCATGGGCATCGATGAACTTAGCGTTACACCTTCCGCAGTTTTGCCCCTTCGGGCTGAAATTCGCAAGTCGATCGCCAAGGTTTGCGATCTGAAGATGCTGGAGAGCTAACGCCCAGCGATACGGGTTCTGTCCCTCCTTAGTTAATGGAAAAGGCGTTGATGGAAGTCACATAAGACTTCTGTCAACGTCTTTTTGTGTGGAAAAAAGGAGGAGATTGACAGGCAGTCGCGGCGATAGTATACTAATAGTATACTAAATAGAATAGGAGTATAATTATGGGGCGTGAAAACAAAAAAGAGACCATCGCTGCGCTGCATCGAAGCCGGATTATGAAAGCTGCGGAAGCTCTCTTTTGTGAAAAAGGGTTTGATCAGACGACCATCGACGATATTTCCAAAGCGTCCGAATACAGCAGGCGGACCATTTACGCGTATTACGAAAGGAAAGAGGACATCCTTCATCACATCATCGAACAGGGATTGGAAACGTTAAAGAAGGAGCTGTCAGCTGCTGTCGATCACGGAGGGAATGTGATCGAAACATACGCAAAAATCTGTACAGTCATGTGTAGGTACCAGAGGGACTATCCTCATGCCGTTTCTGTGATCAACGGCGTATCTTCGGCCAGCTTTGACAGCGGCGATCTTTCGCAGACGGTGAGAAACATTTTAACTCTGGGTACGGATATCAACGGAATTCTGACCGCGTGGATTGAAGAAGAAAAGAAGCGGGGAACGGTGCGGAAGGATGTGGTTCCGGAACTGACCGTCTACGTTCTGTGGTCCAGCCTCACCGCCTTTTTGACTCTGGCAGATACGAAAGGGCCGTTCATCTGCCGGCAGTGTTCCGTTTCTCAGGATGCATTTCTGGAATACGGGTTTCAACAGATCTTCCGTTCCATTCTGGATGAGAAAATGGGGGCGCAGAATTGCCGGACGGGAAGGGAGGACGCGTGATGGAAAGAACCGGGCTTGAGGCAGCGCTTGTGCTGCGGAACAGTGAACTGACGGAGAAATAGACCGTGGATCGCATTCTGGCCTGCAATGAAACAACGGAGGCCTATGGCCTGCGGCTGACAGAAGCTCAGGCGCAGGCGTTGGTACATACCCGTACCGCATCGCTGAAGGATACCCGTCGCATCGAATTCGGAAGCGAAACGGTAAACAAGCTGATCCTGGCCGTATGCGATTCTCCCTATGTGACACAGGAGAATTACGAAGAGACGCTGCACGAATGGATCTGCCTCTTTTACGATATGAAAAATGCCACCTGGGACAGGATTTCCGACGACGATCTGATCGGTTTTATGGCGGCGGCGTGGAACGGGATCTGCTGCGGTTCCACGGAGCTTCTGGCGGAACAGGCGATGGAACTGGCAGAACACATTCGCTGCGGAAACGACATTTCTTCGTTTCTCGGAAAGGAGGAGTGACATGGAACACGCACTTGACACGCGTCACACGTTGGACGAAAGGAAGCTCCATTCCCGATATTATACGGCCTCGCTGATTCGGGAAGCGGCGGATTGTCACATCCTGTCGGCGGACGAGGTTGCCCGGATCCAATCGGACCTGATTTTGCTGCTTTCCGATCAATGGGATCGAAGAAGTCACGGAGAGAGCAGCTCCGTTCCTGTTGAAACGGCGCAGGAGATGATGACGTCTCTTTTGTTCGTCATCGGCCTGGCTCTGAAATTATACCCGTCGCCGGAGCGGGCCGTTCAGGCCTTGAAGACCGAAGCGCTGACGGAACTGTTCGAGGAAGGCCTGAAGGTGGCGGAACGAAACGTGGCTGCGGCCAGGCGTCTGCAGAAAAGCATTGCGGACAATCTGATGAAAACGCCCAATGTCTATTATCGCTCCACCATCGTGGACGGAATCCGTGGCTTTTTTCAATTGTACCAGCCGCAGTTTGAGGCCCATGAGATTCACATCACTGCCGATTATCCCGTGTTGGCGGGGCGACCGGAGGCGGATGGGATCGAGTTCATCGAGGCATATCTTCGCTGTCTGGAGGCGGAAAATGCGTTCTGCGTCCGATTTCGCTCCGGCGACATACATCGTCTGCTGTGCGGTCTGACGCCGGAATACGGGAACATTCCTCTAAACATCTTTGAATATGTGGTGTTGTCCGCCATGGGACTGGTCTTGGTGAATCGTTCGCCTCGGAAGCTCGATCTGTCAGGTGATGATGTGAAGAAACTTTGTTGTCTCTTTTTTGAGAAAACCGATGAGGAGATGAGAGGGTTGCTCCATGAGACGGTACAGATGCTGTACCGCTGCGGATTGATGCCATCATCGACCCGCAGCTATCTGGGAGTAACGATGAAACAGCTGGCGTTCGACGTGAAAAACGCGATGAAAACGGATACCATGGATCGGATTTTCCTGGTTCCGTCTGATTGAGGAGAGGAGTGGACATTTCGTTCTCCAGCGGAGA
>JAGATO010000200.1 GCA_017621195.1 Bacillota bacterium
TGCTGATTGTATTTTGTACATTTGAATCTGATGGAAGCTTTCGCCTCCATCGAGAAGAACTCAATCTTCTCTTTCGACTCAATTTCTACACTATGCAGTTTTCAATGTGCGCGCGCTCGCTTTCGCTTCGCGCTTGTCCCGTTCGCGCGGAACTTTTACAGTATAACTCTTTTTTACCGGCTTGTCAACAACTTTTTACAAATTCTTGACTCGCATTTTTCGTTATACCTTGCTGTCGTTTCCGACATCTTTTATATAATAGCAAATACTGTTCCTATTGTCAACACCCTTTTTTCATCTTTTTTCGTTTTTCTT
This sequence comes from Bacillota bacterium, assembly GCA_017621195.1. Lineage (GTDB taxonomy): Bacteria > Bacillota > Clostridia > Peptostreptococcales > Anaerovoracaceae > RGIG446. The sequence goes on from JAGATO010000200.1 coordinate 316, forward strand.
CTTTTTTCTCTACGGTCCTGGCGTCCCTTCGTTCGGTTCTTCGCAAACATAGCTCAACGAGCCGCAGATGGGCCTCAAAAAAGACCCCCGCCTATGATCAAACAGACGGGGATCACTAAGAGATCGGAGTTTACATCCCGTTCTCTTTTTCTTCTTTATTCTACGGTTACGCTCTTCGCCAGATTCTTGGGCTTGTCGATGTCGCAGCCTCTCAGCTTTGCCACGTAGTAAGCCAGAATCTGCAGCGGAACCACCGACAGAATCGGCGTCAGCTCGTCGCGGCATTCCGGAATGTAGATCACCTGGTCGCTCTGGCGTTCGATCTCCCGGTTGTTTTCCTTGGCCAATCCCAGAACGTAAGCGCCGCGGGCCTTGACCTCCTGAATGTTGGACAGCATCTTCTCAAACAGGAAATCCTGGGTTGCCAGGGCGATCACCAGCGTATCCTGTTCGATCAGCGCGATGGTGCCGTGCTTCAGCTCTCCGGCAGCGATGGCGAAGGAGTTGGTATAAGAAATTTCCTTCAGCTTCAAAGAGCCCTCATAGGCAACGCTGCTGTCCAGCCCTCGCCCGATGAAGAAGACCTGCTGGCTCTTATACAGCTTTTTCGCGATATCGTGGATCTTGTTCTCCTGATCCAGAACCTTCTGCAGAAGCTCAGGCAACTCGCCCAGTTCCTTCAGGTATTCGTCGTATTCCGCCCGGCTCAGTACGCCCTTCCCCGCACCCATATACAGCGCGATCAGATACATGCACATCAGCTGAGTGGTGTAGGCCTTGGTGGAAGCTACGGCAATCTCCGGACCTGCCCAAGTGTAGAACATGTCGTCGGACTCTCTGGCAACGGAGCTTCCCACCACGTTGACGACCGACAGTACTCTTGCGCCCTTCCGCTTGGCTTCTCGCAGCGCAGCCAGCGTATCCAGCGTCTCACCGGACTGACTGATGGCGATGAACAGCGTCTTGTCGTCCACGAAGGGATCGCGATAGCGGAATTCCGAGGCCACATCCACTTCCACGGGAATCTTCGCCAGCTTTTCGATGATGTATTTTCCCACCAGACCGGCGTGGTAGGCCGTACCGCAGGCGACGATGTAGACCTTGCTGAACCGCTCGATGTCTTCCTTCGTCATGGTGATGCCGTCCAGGCGGATTATGCCGTCCTCGCCGATGCGGCGGTGCAGCGTCTCGTACAGACCCTTGGGCTGCTCGTGGATTTCCTTGATCATGAAGTGATCGTACCCTTCTTTTTCCGCGGCATCCGCATCCCAGGTCACGTGGAATACATCCCGGTGAACCGGCTTGCGCTCCGCATTGAACAGCTTAACCTCGTTCTTGGTCAGCAGTACCACTTCGTTGTTTTCGATCAGATAGATGCTTCTGACGTGCTTCAGAAGCGCCGGAATGTCCGACGCGATGAAGTTGCAGTTATTTCCCAGTCCGACGACCAGTGGGCTGTCCTTGCGGACCGCTACGATCTTATCCGGTTCGGCAGCGCAGACCACGCCCAGCGCATAGGCGCCGCGCATCTTATCCACCGCTTTGTACACGGCATCCAGCAGATCGCCGTTGTAGTAGATCCCGATCAGATGGGCGATGACCTCCGTGTCGGTCTCGGAACGGAATTCCACGCCGTAATCCCGGCTCAGCCATTCCTTCAGTTCCACGAAGTTTTCGATGATGCCGTTGTGAACCACGGCAATGGTGTTGTCCCCGTTGGTGTGGGGATGGGCGTTCAGATCCGACGGTGCGCCGTGGGTTGCCCAGCGGGTGTGGCCGATCCCTGCGGTGGCGAACAGATTCTCCCCGGCGATCATTTCCTCCAGGTTGCTGATGCGGCCCTTGCACTTCCGCACCACCAGTTTTCCGCCGATGTTCAGGGCGATACCCGAGGAGTCATAGCCTCGGTATTCCAGCTTTTTCAGCCCGTCGATGATAATATCCTTTGCGTTGTTTTCTCCAACGTAACCTACAATTCCACACATAATGAAAAATCCTCCTTTGACAGTCCGACCCCTTCGGGCCATAAAAATACCGTGCGCCTGCTTTGTCCCGTCGGTCACCCAACGGTTTTGTCAGTCGCTTCAGGATTCCCCATTGAACCCCGGAGGCATCCGCCGAATCTTTCGATACTCCTCCGTCCTCGTCAACTGCGTCACCCGCAGTCCCGGCGCTTCGTTTCTATTCTCTTTCAAACAGAAGATGTTCGCTTCCCTCCTTTCGGTAGTAGTTTATTATACCAAATTCCCGAAACCGTGTCTACGATTTTCCCCGGCAATCGCTTCGCGATCACAGGCAACCGCCTCCGGCGGTTGCCTTCCACAAAATATCTGTGCCTCCGATCATTTGGCAATTGCGAACGGAGATAAAATACGATATGCTTAATGAGAGAATCTGCAACGGATGCGACGTGCGGTCCCATCGACAGCAGAAGTATGGAGGAATAGATATGTATAGCTTTATCTGCGACTATAGCGAAGGCGCTCATCCGTCCGTGATGAAAGCGCTGACCGACATCGCCTACGAACAAAATGAAGGCTACAATTACGACAAACACTGTGCCAATGCCGCCAACATGGTGCGCGATCTGATCAAGCGCCCTGACGCCGACGTATATTTCATGCCCGGCGGTACGCCTACCAACACCATTTCCATCGCCGGAAGCCTCAAGTCCTTCGAGGCTGTCATCGCTCCGTCCACCGGTCACATCGAGGTCCACGAGACCGGCGCCATCGAGGCTACCGGTCACAAGATCATTTCCGTGGACAACTGCCCCGACGGCAAGCTGACTGCCGACATCATCCGCCGCGTGGTAGGCGGTTTCGAAGACGAGCATACCGTCGTTCGTAAGATGGTCTTTCTGACCAACCCCACGGAAAGCGGAAGCATCTACTACAAATCTGAGCTGGAAGCCATCCGTCAGGTCTGCGACGAAAACGACATGTATCTGTATGTGGACGGCGCACGGCTGGGCGGTGCCATTACCGCCGAAGGCAATGACGTGACCATGGAGGATCTGGGACGACTCTGCGATATCTTCTACATCGGCGGAACGAAGAACGGAGCCCTGATGGCAGAAGCCCTGATCGTCCTCAACGAGAAGATCAAGCCGGACTTCCGGTTCCACATCAAGCAGCGCGGCGCGCTGACTGCCAAGGGATTCATCCTGGGCGCTCAGTTCGAAGCCCTTTTGAAGGACGATCTGTACTTCAAGATGGCCGACCACTCCAACAAGTGCGCCCAAACGCTGGCCAAGGGTATCGCCGCCCTGGGCTACAGCTTCGACGTGGTTTCTCCCACCAATCAGATCTTCCCCATCCTTCCCAAGCCCATGATCGAAGAACTTCTCAAAAGCTACGAGTTCTACGTCTGGGCTCCCCACAGCGAGACCCACTCCGTCATCCGTCTCGTCTGCTCCTGGGCTACACCGGAAGAAAAGGTGGATCAGTTCCTGGAGGACTTCAAAGCGCTCCACGAAAAGTACGCCGCGCTGAACGTCGCTCCTTAGACAGCAACTGAACTCTGAAAAGCAAAAGCAACCCTCGAAAACAGGGTTGCTTTTTTTGTGCGAATTTCTCAGTCTCTGCGCTTAGCGACCAGTACCGATTCCTCAGCCCATATGCTTGGTGATCAGAGCTGCCAGGTTCTGGGCCAGCTTGGTGATCTGCTCAATGTCTGTGCCTTCCAGCATGACGCGGACCAGCGGTTCCGTTCCCGAGGGACGGATCAGCACGCGGCCGTCGCCGGCCATCAGTTCTTCCATTCGCTTGATTTCCGACGCGATCTCCGGATGGTTCATGTACTTCTTCTTGTTTTCATTGCGGATGGCCGCATTCTTCAGTACCTGCGGATAGATGGGCATCATCTCCGCCAGCTCCGACGGTTTCTTACCCATGACCTTGACAGCCTTCAGCAGCTGCAGTGCTGATAAAATGCCGTCGCCGGTGGTGGTTCGGTTCAGGAAGATGATGTGGCCGGACTGCTCGCCGCCGATGATACAGCCGCTCTTCAGCATCTGCTCCAGAACGTAGCGGTCTCCCACCTGGGTGACGTCGATGTCCACGCCCAGCTCCTTGCAGGCCTTGTGGAAGCCCAGGTTGCTCATGACGGTGACGGTGACCTTGTTCTCCTTCAGCTCACCGCACTCTTTCAGCATCTTCGTGCAGATGTATATGACCCGGTCGCCGTCGATGACGTTGCCCTTTTCATCCACCGCGATCAGCCGATCGGCGTCGCCGTCAAAGGCCAGACCGATGTCCGCTCCCATGTCCTTCACCAGCTTCTGCAGCTGTTCCGGATGAGTGGAGCCGCAGCGGTCGTTGATGTTGGTCCCATTGGGCACGTTTCCGATGACCGTAACGTCGGCCCCCAGATCGGTGAACACCTTTTCCGCTACCTTATAGGACGCGCCGTTGGCGCAGTCGATGGCCAGCTTCATGCCGTCCAGCCGCACGTCGATGGTTCGTTCCAGAAAATCGGCGTACAGCCACAGCGCATCGTCGTCGGCTTCCAGACAGCGTCCCAGCTTGTTGCCGGTGATGTGGCTGTTCACGTCGATGTTTCTGAGGATGATGTCCTCGATCTCATCCTCCAGATCGTCGTCCAGCTTGAAGCCGTCGCCGTTGAAGAATTTGATTCCGTTGTATTCAAAGGGGTTGTGGGACGCGGAAATCACAATTCCCGCATCGGCCTTGTAGTGTCTCACCAGATAGGCGATGGCCGGCGTGGGAAGAACCCCCACCTTGATCACGTTTCCGCCCATGGCCAGAATCCCGGCGCTCAGCGCGTCCTCCAGCATGTCGCCGGAAATTCTCGTATCCTTACCGATCAGAAAGACCGGCCGCTCCGCATCCTTGGACAGCACGTAGGCTCCCGCCTTGCCCAGATTGAACGCCAGTTCCGGAGTCAGCTCCGAGTTGGCAACGCCGCGGACACCGTCCGTTCCAAATAATCTACCCATAATTGTCTCCATTCCGCTGCCCGTGGCAGCTTATTTTATTCTTCTTCCAACGAGCGGACCCGGACCTCTGCAGACTCCGGCACCACTCGCACTTCATCGATCTCTTCCCCGTATTCCGCCAGTATCTCCAGCGAGAACGTTCCCTCTTCCCTGATCTGACTTCCGTCCACGTACAGGACCACATCCGACAGCTCCAGACGGTCGATCACTTCCTCGTCAGCCTTGACGTGAAGGGTGTAGATGCCCTCCAAAGCGTCGGCCGCCAGCCCTTCGGCCAGCCCTCGGATTTCGATCTCATTCCCGGAAAATTCCAATATACCCGCTGAAACTTCCTTGACCTGGAACGTAGCCTGCAGCGTCGGATTCTTGCTGGCAAGCTCTACGCCCTGCGGCAGGATGGCCTCCAGCGACGCGATGGCGCTGCCGTCCTCGTTCAGCTCCAGTCCGGCCAGGTCCACCGGCTCCGTCACCACTTCGTGGATCTGCTCCAGATCCTGAGGCAATCCACGAATCTCGATGGTCTCCGGCGCTTCGATGCCGCTGAGCACCCGTCCGTCGGACTCATCCTTCGTCTCCACCACCAGCGGAACCTCCTTTACGTCCATGATCACGAAGCTGACATCGGCATACTGGGAGGACATGCGGACGTTTTCCACCAGTGCCTCCCCGTCGTTCAGCGGCTGCAGCTCCACCTGGACGGTATTGCTCTTCCCCTCTTCGCTTCCATTGACGTTCACCGTACCGAAGGCCCAGGCCACCGCATTGACCAGCGATTTGGCTCCGGAGACCTCCACCTCCGTAGGCTGTTCTATGATTCCGCCGATCTCCTTTCCGGCGGGAACGTTGATGAAGTTGATGTGAACCGGCTTGCTGACGGCCACCAGTTCCTCGATGTTCACCTGGATCTTCGGCGAACGGATCTCTACCAGTTCCGTATTGTCCGGGATCACCGCCGTTACGTTGATGTAGTTCTGACCCTGACCGTATCCGAACAGATCCGCTTCCACCGTAATGTCATCCACCGTCAGCGGATCCACCGTGGTGCGCTGTCCCTTGATCTTCACGTCCACCGTGTAGTCGGTGCTTCCGGCGATGGCCAGGTTGTTGTCCGCCAGAGTTTCTACATTCTTTAAATTGACCGGCACGGAGCGAATCGTCCTCTCCTTTACCGGATTTTCACCGCCGATGACGAAGATCCACAGGAAGATGGCGATGATCACCGAAAGGATCTTGTTGACGGTATTGGGACTGATTTTACTGTTATGATTCATTTCCGCCTCCTTTGCCCAGAAAGTTGCGGAGAGCATCCTTCCAATTTCCGGTCTCCTGGACTCCGCTGTTCAGATACAGCTTCGTCAGCGATTTCTCCACGTTCTTCAGATCCAGAAAACGCGACAGGCGGCCATCCACCGCGATGGAGATGATCCCCGTCTCCTCCGACACGATCAGCGCGATGGCGTCGGAAACCTCAGACACACCGATGCCTGCCCGGTGGCGCGTTCCCAGATCCTTGCTCAGATTCTTGTTCTGGGTCAGCGGCAGAACACATCCCGCCGACAGCAGTCTGCCGCCGCGAATGATGACGGCTCCGTCGTGAAGGGGCGCTCCCTCATAGAAGATATTCCCCAGAAGCTCCGTGGACACGTCCGCGTGGAGATACGTCCCGCTTTCCGCGATATCGGTCAACGAGGTCTGACGCTCCAGAATCATCAGCGCACCTACCCGCTCTTTGGAAAAGCCGTCCGCCGTCTCCACCAGCGTGGAGATCAGCGACCGGATCCCGCTCTTGTCGATTTTCCCCTGTTTCTGCGGCAGGAACTTGTTCCGTCCGATGTATTCCAGACCGCGCCGCAGCTCCGGCTGGAAGATGATGACCACGGCGATCAGTCCGACGTCGATGACGTAGCCCAGAATCCAGTTAATAGTATACAGGTTTGCCCACTCGGCCACGACCTTGGCCATCAAAATCACCAGAACGCCCTTGGCCAGCTGTTCCGCGCGGGTCTCCCGGACAAATCCCAATATTTGATATATGACAAACGCTACAATTGCTACATCCAGCGCATCGGTCAATCCGAAGCTGCTGACGAGCGCTTTGAAATAATCCATGAGCCCCTCCTTGCTTTAAAATGATTCACTTTTATTTTAGCGAATCGAATTGCATTCTTCAACCAAAAAACGCAGTCTCGACGAAATATCTCTTGTGTCTGATGTGAAAATCTTGTAAGCTTAAAGTAAACTAATGACACAATGCGTGCCTTGACACAGGAGGTTTACATGTCTATCGAATGCAAAGTAAAACAGCTCATTGAAGAAAATTTTGAAGAAATCGTCGCCATCCGCCGCGACATCCATATGCATCCGGATCTGTCCGAGCATGAAGAGCGGACCATGAACAAGATCAGCGAATACCTGACCGCCTGGGGCATTCCCCACCGCACCATGGTAGGCGGCCACGGCGTCGTCGCCGTAGTGGAAGGAAAGGCCCCCTCCGCTGGTCCTCGGAAGTACGAAGCCGTAGGTATCCGCGGCGACATCGACGCCCTTCCCATTCTGGAGGAAGTGGACGTTCCCTTCAAGTCTGTCAATGAAGGCGTCATGCACGCCTGCGGCCACGACATGCACGCGGCCATGCTGCTGGGAAGCGCCAAGATCCTGAAAACCCTGGAAAACGAATTCTCCGGTGCCGTGAAGTTCATCTTCCAGCCCGCCGAAGAAACCGTGGGAGGCGCCGATCAGATGATTCAGGACGGCTGCATGAATGATCCGGACGTAGGCGCCATGATCGCCTTCCACGTCACGGCAAACCAGCCCACCGGCGTTATCGAAATGCGTCGCGGTAAAATGAACGCCGCCACCTGCGACCTGATCCTGGATGTGGAAGGTCTGGCCTGCCACGGCGCTCATCCCGATCTGGGCGTAGACGCCATCGTTGCCGCGTCTCAGATCGTCACCGCTCTGCAGAGCATCCCCAGCCGCAACCTGGCTCCCACCGACGCCGGCATCATCACCGTCGGTCAGTTCCATGCCGGTAGCAAGGACAACATCGTTGCCGGCGTAGCTAAACTGTCCGGTACGATCCGCGCTCTGGATCCGAAGATCATGGAGCTGCTGAAGAGCCGCATCCGCACCATCGCCGAAGGTACTGCTGCCGCTTACGGTGCAACCGCACACCTGACGCTGATCGACGGCTATCCGGCCCTGATCAACAGCGACTACATGTTCGATGAGATGGACGCGCTGGCACAGCGCCTGTTCGGAAAGGACATGGTTAGCTACATGCCCGATCCCAGTCTGGGCGCTGACGACTTCGCCTTCTTTACCCAGGCCTGCGACGGCATCTACATGAACGTGGGCGTTAACCCCGGAAACCGTCCCCATCCCCAGAAGGCTCACAACGAGTTCTTCGACCCCGATGAAGAGGGCATGAAAAACGGAATCATGATGGAAGTCATCGGTTCTCTGGAGCTGTTGAAGAAATAAGGAGTGCAGTCAAATGGAAAGCAAGGAAAAACATGAAGAACTGTTGTTGAGAGATACCGTCGTTCGGGTGGATCTGTCCGCCATCGCCGAGAACATGCGGCTGATCGCCGAGATGTGCGGCCCCGATGTGGCAATCATGCCGGTCATCAAGGCCAACGGCTACGGCCACGGTGCCGTTGGCATCGCTCCCACGCTGATGGAGGCCGGCGCAACCTATCTGGCTGTGGCCACGCTCACCGAAGCTCTGGAACTGCGGGAAGCCTATCCGGACTATCCGCTGTTCATCCTGGGCCACACGCCGGACCGTCTGGCGGAGCTGGTGGTAAAAAACAACATCACCCAGACTCTGGTCTCCCTGGCTCAGGCCAGAGCCCTATCCGCTGCCGCCGTCAAGGCCAATGCAACGGTGAAGGTTCACCTGAAGGTGGACACCGGCTTCCATCGTCTCGGAATCTACGACGAAGAAGAGCTGTATCAGATGACGCAGCTTCCCGGTCTGGAAGTGGAGGGTATCTTCTCCCATCTGGCCCTGACCAATGAAGAAGAAGACTGGAAGCAGTACAACCTGTTTACGGATATGATCGCCCGCCTGGAAGCCCGGGGCTGCAGCTTCCGCTATCAGCATATCGCCGACAGCATCTCCCTGGTGGACTATCCGGACTTCCGCATGAACATGGTGCGTCCCGGCGCTCTCGTCTTCGGTCTGCGCGGATTCCACGTCGGTTATCTGCCGGTAAAACAGTGCATCTCCTTCGAAAGCCGCATTTCCCAGATCCACGAGATCAAGGCAGGCGAAGGCGTGGGCTACGACTATCTGTGGCGCGCTCCCAAGGATACCCGCATCGGCACCATGCCCTTCGGCTACGCCGACGGCTATCCCAGAAACATGCGGGATAAGGGCTACGTCACCATTCACGGTGTCAAGTGTCCCGTCCTGGGCGTCATCTGCATGGACCAGTGCGTCGTGGACCTCAGCGAAGTTCCCCAGGCCAAGGAAGGCGACGTGGGCATCATCTACGGAAACGGAGAGAACAACACCATGTCCATCGAAGAGGCTTCTAAACTGGCCGGTTCCAACAAGAACGAGATCGTAGCCAGAATTCTGGCCCGTCCTCCCCGCGTGTACGACAAGTAGCGCTTCTTCGCGAGGGCGAACGGTAAAACGACCATTGAGCTTTGCGGAGGATCTCCGACAAAACGACAATCGAAAAAGCAACAAATTTCCGACTGAATAGAAATCAGTCTGGAGAACAAATGAAATCGCTGAGTCGTATTACCACGGCATCGTACCTTTGGTGGTATGACCTCAGCGATTTTTTGTTTGTCCGTCGTGCTGCGATGGAAACAAAGCGAAAGAAAGGAATGAAAAGAAAAATAAAAGGGACTTTTTTACGGCCCCTATCCGGGACATTTTACAGTCCCACTATACACAGGGGCTGCGTTTCGCAGCCCCGTTCTTTTTCTATGGATCTCTGAATTAATATCTGGTATCCAGCAGTCCGTAAGCTCCATCGTTTCTCTTGTAAACGACGCTGACGCTGTCGGTCTCCACGTTCATGAATACGTAGAAGCTGTGTTCCAGCAGTTCCATCTGCATGATGGCTTCTTCCGCGTTCATGGGCAGCAGGTCGAACTTCTTGGTCTTGACGATCTTGACATCTTCCGTTTCTTCCGGCAGATCAGGTACCTCTGCAAACATAATTTCCTTGTGGTCCTTATGCTTTTTCTGCAGCTTGGTCTTGAACCGGGACATCTGGCTGGACAGCTTGTCCACCACCTTATCCACACAGGTGTAAATGTCGCCGTTCACTTCTTCCGCACGGAAGATCGTTCCCTTGGCATTGATGGTCGCCTCCAGCCGCTGCTTTCCTCTTTCCTGGGAAAGCATTACGTTCGCTACAATTTCTTTGGAAAAATACTTTCCTAACTTCTCGAATTTCTTCTCGATGGTGTCCTTTAGATGATCACTGGCGGTAAAATTCTTGCATGTAATAACGACCTTCATAACGAAACCCCCTTTAAGCTGATGGTCTGAAAACATCCTTTCGATCTTTCCGACGCCCCAGCTTATATGTTTTATACTGTTATATTCGATACATACCCCCGATTTCCTCTTTTAAATTTTCAGAAAATTATTATTTTATTTTCACATCGTTTCCACGGATGCATTTCCTTTATTTTTCTGGCGCTTCTCCGGTATTTCTCCGGCGTTCAGATGTCTGTGCCCGGCGTTCGGACGTCTCTGTTCGGACGATTTTGGGCACAAAAAAACGAATGATGAAACCGCCCGGCTGACCTGGTCTTTGCCCCCACACCTGCCTAACCTGGATTTTCCAGAGGACTTACATCTAAGACACGCCATGATCACCGCTGCCTTGCAGACCGGCTTACGTGGGTCCCTTTGCCCGTGTCTGGCCTGGACTTTCAACCACAGACCCGGACGGTTTCATCATTCGCTTCTCTCATTATATCGACAATCCGTCGTTTGTCAATGCGATTTTTCGTGGGGAGCCGCCGCAAAGGTGAGAAGGATCACGTCCTCCGCCCCTCGATCCCGCAGCACCGACGCACAGGCGTCCGCCGTGCTGCCGGTGGTCACCACATCGTCCACCAGAATCACGCACTTTCCTTCCAGCTCGCGGCCCTGCCGGTTGCCTCCGTCGCGCGCACTCTCGCCCAGTTCACTGCCCCAGCCCACGCTCTCGCCCAGTCCCTTCCAATCGAAGGCACCCTCCACGTTCTGACGGCGCTGGGCTTCCGAAATGTTTTTCATGGCAGCGGTTGCCCGCGTCCTCACCAGACACTCCGCCCAGGGAATCCCCAGGGAATCTCCCACCTGTTTTGCCAGGATGGCCGACTGATCGTAGCCGCGGATCCTCTTCTTCTTCCGATGGACGGGAACGAAGGTCACCAGATCCGCAGCCCGCCGTACCCTTTCCTCCTCCGGTCCGAACTCTTCCCTAAACCGCTGGGCCATCAGCCGCCCCAGATTCTTTCCCAGCCAGGGCTGCCCGTTGTTCTTGAACTTTCCGATGATCTCCTTGGAAAGACCGCCGTACACCGTGCAGGACAGAACCTGCGAATAGCTTCTGTCCTCGCAGTCCTTTCCCATCGCCTTGGTCAGATTTTCCTCGCAGAACATCTGATCCAGACACGATCTGCAAAGGCCCCACCGGACGGTAAGATCCTCCTCGCCGTCCAGCAGATCGCCGCAGGCCATGCAGTACAGGTTTTCCGGATAGATCACCTGCAACAGCTCCTCGCCCAGCCGCTCCCATACTCCCATCGTTTCCTCCTTGACTGTCGCTCCCCGCTACAGTCCCATCTTCATGTATTCCTTCAGCCGCACCGCCAGTCCGGAATACCGTTCCACGATGCGGTTATTGTCCACCATGTTGTTCATTCGTGCTTCCGATCCCACCAAAACCACAGCCTTCTTCGCCCGGGTCACCGCCGTATACAGCAGGTTTCGCGTGGCCAGCATGGGTGGAAACCAGGTCACAGGCATGACGATGATGGGAAATTCGCTTCCCTGGCTCTTATGTACCGTAATGGCGTAGGCCAGCTCCACCTCATCCAGCTGGCTGAATTCGTAATGCACGTACTTGTTGTCGTCGAAGAGGGCGTATACGTAGCCGTTTTCCGTGTCGATGCTCTGGATGAATCCCACGTCGCCGTTGAAGATGCCCTGTCCGTCCTGCAGATCGTCCAGCCGCTTCCAGGACAGCTGGTAGTTGTTCTTGATCTGCATGATCTTGTCGCCCTCCCGGAAGATCCGTTCGCCGTGCTTCCGTTCCCGCTTCTCCGGAGACGGCGGATTTAAAATGGCCTGAAGCTCCTTGTTCAGCTGGTGCGTCCCCAAAAAACTCTTGCGCACCGGCGTCATGACCTGAATGTCCCGGACGGGGTCACACTCCGTATAGAACTTGGGAAGCCGCCGAATGTTCAGATCCTTGATCGTAGCCAGCATTTCCTTTTCGTTTTCGGTCCGCAGAAGGAAGAAATCCTTCCCCTTGGCGTTGCAGTCCGGATATTCGCCCCGGTTGATCCGGTGAGCGTTGACCACGATCATGCTCTCCCGGGCCTGCCGGAAGATCTCGGTCAGCTTTACGGAATAGATGGCCTCGCTGTCGATGATGTCCCGCAGGACGTTGCCCGGTCCCACGCTGGGAAGCTGGTCCGCATCGCCCACCAGAATCAGCCGCGTTCCCGGCTGAATGGCCGAAACGAGACCGTTCATCAGAAGAATGTCCACCATGGAAGCCTCGTCGATGATCACCGCTTCGTAATCCAGCGGATCCTCCTCGGTCTTCCCGAAGCGCATGGCGTCCTCACCCTCGGAATAGTAGTACTCCAACAGCCGGTGAATGGTAGATGCCGGATAGCCCGAGGTTTCGGAGATCCGCTTGGCTGCCCTCCCCGTAGGTGCGGCAACGGCGGCTTTGATGTTGCTGCGGTCGAAGATGCGCATGATGGTGTTGAGAATCGTTGTCTTACCGGTACCGGGGCCGCCGGTGATGACCGACACACCGTTTTTCAGCGATGAGCTGACGGCAAACCGCTGGTTTTCCGACAGTTCGAATCCCGTCTCGCTCTCGATGCTTCTGATCAGCCGCTCCATCTCTTCGTCGTCGGCGATGTGAGCCAGCGGCGCTTCGTTCAGCTCCATGAGCCTGGCGCAGACGTTCTGCTCCGCCTTCCACAAAGCGATGGGAAAGAGCACGCTGCGGCCTTCCAGCGTTTCCAGGTGAACGTCCCCTTCAAAGGCCATCTGCACGGTCATTTCATAGATGTCGTTGGCCGACACGTCCAGAAACTCCGCTGTCTTTTCGCAAAACAGCTTCTGGGGAATGAAGGTGTGGCCTTCGCCGGTGTAGGCCCACAGGGCGTAGGCAATCCCGCTGCGGATCCGGAACTCCGAATCCTTGGCGATCCCCAGCTTCTCCGCAATGGCGTCCGCCTTTTTGAAGCCGATGCCGAACACGTCATCCACCAGCTGGTAGGGGTTTTCCTCCACGGCCCGGATGGTGTCGCTGCCATAGACCTTATACAGCTTCATAGCGTAGGCGGGAGAGATCCCATACTGCTGAAAGTACACCGTGATCTGAGCGAATTCCCGGTGGGCGCGATAGGCCTCGCCCACGGTCGCTGCCGTCTTCGGACCGATGCCGGAAATCTCCGCCAGCCGCATGGGATCCTCTTCGATGATGCGCAGCGTATCCTCGCCGAATCGGGCAACGATGGCGGCCGCCGTCTTCTTTCCGATGCCCTTCAGAAGGCCGGAGGCCAGAAAGGCTTCGATCCCTTCGGCGGTGCCTGGCATTTCCTCCGTAAAGGCGGTGAAGGCAAACTGCTCCCCATAGGTGGCGTGGTTCTTCCACTGCCCCTCCAGAACGAAAACACGGCCCTTTTCCGCATGAGGAAGATAGCCCACGGCCACGAAATCCATCTCCGGGTTTTCCATGCCGATGACCGCATAGCAGTTCTCTTCGTTATAATATATGATTTCGATTATGGTACCTTTGACTCTCTCCATCCCGCTTCCCGTCTATTCCGTATCCGTCGTAGGTTTGTACAGCTTCCGGTTGTCCAGCGTCCAGACCCGGTCGGAAAATTCGCCGGGACGGGTTGCCGCCAGAGCTGCCTCCATGTCGAACATCTTAGCGTCGATCATGTCCAGGTAGTGAAGCAGCTCCGCTTCCGGAAACAGCGGCTTCTTGGGGCTTCCGAATTCCGGCTCGTAGTGATGAGTCAGAATCATGTGTTCCAGAAGGATGGCCTTCTCCCGCGGAACGTTCAGCTCTACCGCCAGCCGGTCGATGGCTTTGACGCCCTGCACCAGATGGCCCAGCATCTGACCCTCGAAGGAATAGCCGGAGGCGATCCCCAGCTCGTTGGAGTCGATCTCCCGGATCTTCTCCATGTCGTGGATGATGACGCCGCAGACCACCCAATCCCGCTTCAGGTTTCGATAGACGAGACAGGCCCGTTCTCCCATGTCGATCATCCGCTTCATGTGGTACAGAAGGCCTCCGTACTGGGAGTGATGGTTTTTGGCCGCCGCCGGGTAGTACATCAGCTGTTCCCGATTGTCCTCCAGAATGCGTCGGGACAGCGCTTTCAGATCGCTGTCGCTCATCCGTTCCACCGCCTGGCAGATGTAGCCGTACATGTCCTGAGGCTTCTCCGGCGCCGCTTTGATGAAGTCCCACAGCTCCTGACCGTCCTGCTCCACCGCCTTGCGGATGCGAAAGATCCGCAGCTGGCGCATGCCGTTCCACTCCGTCACTCCGGCCTTGACCTTGATGATATCGCCCTCTTTGATCTCGTTCAGCGAGGGCAGCTCCGCATCGGCCACGTCCCACTTCTTCGCCGAGATCTCACCCGTTCCGTCTCCCAGCGTCAGATCCAGGTACTGTTTTTTATTCGCCCCCACCTTGACGGCGATGGCTTTGACCATGAAAAAGTCCTGAAATTCCATTCCTGTTTCCAGCTGATTTATATAAAATTCCTTCATCGATTTCTCCTTTCGCGGGCAAACGCTTCACTTCGCATCTGCGCCACGATTTCATTATATACCAACTTTCCCCCCTATCGCAACAAAAGACGGCCTCCGGCTTCCGTCTTTTCTTCGACAAAATTCGACAACACAGTCCCACAAATTTCGACATTTTTCGACAAAATTCGACACGGCTTTCCCTTTTGAAAGCTTCCGTTTTCGTATATAATAATGGTATGCGAGACATTTATAACATCTTTGTACAAGCGAACGTAAATCAGAATAAAAAATGAATCAGAATGAAGGAGAACATTTCATGAACAAACTGGGCATGATCCGGGTCGCCGCCGCAGCCCCCAGGCTGAAGGTGGGAAACCCGAAGTACAATGTGGAGGAAATGCTGCGCTGCGCCGAAGAGGCCAGAGACAAGGGCGCTTCTATCATCCTCTTTCCCGAACTGGCCATCACCGGCGCCACCTGCGGCGACCTGTTCCACCAGGAATTTTTATACGAAAAAAATCTCGAAGGCCTGAAGGTGCTGGCCGACTCCACCCGCGGAACACTGCAGCCCATCATCGTCGGCTTGCCTCTAAAGCTGGGCAACGGCCTGTACGACTGCGCCGCCGTCATCCAGGGCGGTAAGGTACGGGGCATCGTGCCGAAGATGTTCCCCTCCGGTCACCGGGAACATGCCGACAGCCGCTGGTTTGCCTCCGGTCTGGCTCTTTCTGAAAACGCTTCAGTCACCGTCCTGGGCTACGAGGTTCCCTTCGGCTCCCTGCTGTTTTCCGACGGCGAAAACGGCTTCGCCTTCGGCGTGGAAATCGGCGACGACCTCATGGCTCCCATCGCTCCCGGAACCCAGCTGGCCCTGAGCGGCGCTCAGATCCTGTTCAACCCTGCCGCCAGCCACGAAATCGTCGGCCGCAGCGAATCCCGCCGTCGGCTGGTTTGCCAGAGCAGCGCATCCCGCGTGGCGGGCCTTGTCTATGCTTCCGCCGGGGTAGGAGAATCTACCACCGACCTGGTGTACGGCGGCGACTGCATGATTGCCGAAAACGGCAGCCTTCTGGCCCGCGGTCCCCGATTCAGCCGCGAATCCCAGATCCTCTTCGGCGAAATCGATTACACTAATCTGCAGCGGGAGCGGTCATACGCATCGGAGTTTGCGGTCTGCGCCGCGGCTTACTGCTGTCCTGAGCGGATCCGCCGCATCGAACTTCAGCCCCTTCCTGTGCTGGACGGCAACAGAGACCGGCTGATGCGAACGTTTAAACAGAATCCCTTCGTCTGCGACGATCCCAGGGAATTCGCCCGGCGCTGTCAGGAGATCTTCACCATTCAGTCCAACGCTCTGGCCCGCCGTCTGGAGCATTCCCATTCCCGAACTGCGGTGGTAGGCATCTCCGGCGGCTTGGATTCCACGCTGGCTCTGCTGGTGACCGCCCGGACGTTCCAGATGCTGGGCCGCGACCCCGGAGACATCATCACCGTCACCATGCCGGGCTTCGGAACCACTGATCAGACGTACAACAATGCTTTGACTATCATGCGGACGCTGGGCACTACCATGAAGGAGATTTCCATCGTTCCTTCGGTGACTCAGCACTTTAAGGACATCGATCACGACATGGCCGATCACGACGTGACCTACGAAAACGCTCAGGCCCGGGAACGGACCCAGATCCTCATGGACATCGCAAACCAGAACGGCGGTCTCGTGGTGGGAACCGGCGACCTGTCGGAGGTTGCTCTGGGCTGGTCCACCTACAACGGCGACCACATGTCTATGTACGGCGTCAACTGCGGCGTTCCCAAGACGTTGGTCCGCTTCGTCATCCGCTGGCTCATGGACAATCGTCTGTCCGGCCCGGAGGAAGATCCTTCGTTCAGCAGCGACAACGCTCTTTTGAAGCAGGCCCTTCAGGACATCATGAACACGCCCATTTCTCCGGAGCTTCTTCCTCCCGACGAAAACGGCCAGATCGCCCAGAAGACCGAGGAAAAGGTGGGGCCCTACATTCTCCACGATTTCTTCGTCTACCATACGATCCGCTGGGGTACGGCGCCGAAGAAGCTGCTGTTCCTGGCCAAGGAGGCCTTCCGCGACGAATACGACGAAGATTACATTAAGAAGTGGCTGATCGTGTTCTACCGCCGCTTCTTCACCCAGCAGTTCAAGCGCAGCTGCGTTCCCGACGGCCCCAAGGTGGGCTCCGTGGGCTTGTCGCCCCGCGGCGATTGGGCCATGCCCAGCGACGCCGACGTGTCGCTGTGGCTGGCGGAACTGGAATAAAGAACTGGTATAAAGAAGCGCGGCGGGGACGCCGCGCTTCGATTGAAACTTCAATCGAATGAAACTTCAATCGAAAGAGGCTGTGGAAAAATGGTTTCTCATTTTTCCACAGTCTCTTTTTTCTTAGCGACGCTGGCAGATCGCTTCCATCTGATCTCATCTGGCTCGTTTTCCGTGGTCTTTTCGATGTCAGAATCGCCAAA